>DATCZX010000269.1:0-10212 GCA_036525695.1 Gammaproteobacteria bacterium
TCCTCGGCCGCGCGCTTGAAGCGCTCGTATTCCTGCAGGCGGCGGATCAGCTCGGCGCGCGGGTCCTGCTCTTCCTCGTCGAGGCCCTGCGGGCGCGGCAGCAGCATCCGCGACTTGATCTCCGCCAGCATCGCGGCCATCACCAGGTACTCCGCGGCGAGCTCCAGCTTGATCTCCTTCATCACCTCGACGTAGGCCATGTACTGGCGGGTGATCTCGGCGATCGGGATGTCGAGGACGTTGAGGTTCTGCCGGCGGATCAGGTACAGCAGCAGGTCGAGCGGGCCCTCGAAGGCGTCGAGGAACACCTCGAGCGCATCCGGCGGGATGTACAGGTCGCGCGGCAGCTGGGTCACCGGCTCGCCCTGGACCAGGGCGAACGGCATCTCCGCCTGCAGCGGCTGCATCTCCGGGGTGTCGTGCTCGCTCATTCGCTCGGGTGGCTCACCGGTAGTTCAGCCCCATCACCGCGCGCACCTCCTCGAGGGTGTCGCGCGCCTCGTCACGCGCCTTCTCGCAGCCGTCGGCGAGGATCGCCTGCACCGCGGCCAGGTCGGCATGGTACTCCTGCGCGATGGCACGCATCGGCTCCAGCTCCTGCTGGATCGCCGCGATCACCGGGGCCTTGCACTCGAGGCAGCCGATCCCGGCCGAGGTGCAGCCCTCGCTGACCCAGTCGCGCGTCGCCGCGTCGCTGTAGACCAGGTGCAGCTGCCACACCGGGCACTTGTGCGGGTCGCCCGGGTCGTTGCGGCGCACCCGCGCCGGGTCGGTCGGCATCGTGCGCACCTTCTGCTCGATCGCCTCCGGGGGCTCGCGCAGCGAGATGGTGTTGCCGTAGGACTTCGACATCTTCTGGCCGTCGAGGCCGGGCATCTTCGCCGCCGGGGTCAGCAGCGCCTGCGGCTCGGGCAGGATGGTCTTGCTGCCCCCCTCGAGGTAGCCGAACAGCCGCTCGCGGTCACCGAGGCTGATGTTCTGCTGCGCCTCGAGCAGCGCGTGGGCGACCGGCAGCGCCGCGTGGTCGCCCTGCTCCTGGTAGCGCCGGCGCAGGTCGAGGTAGAGCCTGGCGTTCTTCTTGCCCATCTTGCGCACCGCCGTCTCGGCACGCGCCTCGAAGTCCGGCTCGCGCCCGTAGAGGTGGTTGAAGCGACGCGCCACCTCGCGGGTCAGCTCGACGTGGGCGACCTGGTCCTCGCCGACCGGCACCAGCCCGGCGCGGTAGATCAGGATGTCCGCGCTCTGCAGCAGCGGGTAGCCGAGGAAGCCGTAGGTGGTCAGGTCGAGCTGGCGCAGCTTCTCCTGCTGGTCCTTGTACGACGGCACGCGCTCGAGCCAGCCTACCGGGGTGACCATCGACAGCAGCAGGTGCAGCTCGGCGTGCTCGGGCACCCTCGACTGCACGAACAGCGTGGACGAGCCGGGGTTGACCCCGGCCGCGAGCCAGTCGATGACCATCTCCAGCGTGCTGTCGGCGATGATCCCCGGGGTCTCGTAGTGGGTGGTCAGCGCGTGCCAGTCGGCGACGAAGAAGTAGCACTCGTACTCGTGCTGCAGCTTGACCCAGTTCTTCAGCACGCCGTGGTAGTGGCCCAGGTGCAGCTGGCCGGTCGGGCGCATGCCGGAGAGCACGCGCTGGTGGTGGGAAGGAACGGCGTTCAAGCGGGCCCCCTTGGCTAATCCGGTTCAGCGCGGCGCTACAGGCCGAGCAGGTTGAACAGCAACGACTGCAGCAGCGCCAGCGGCGGCTGCAGCAGGTAGCCCAGCCAGCCGAGGAACAGCAGGCCGAGCAGGATGAACAGGCCGTAGGGCTCGAGCCGGCTGTACTGCCACGACAGCCGTCCCGGCAGCAGCCCGGCGACCACCCGGCCGCCGTCGAGCGGCAGCAGCGGCAGCAGGTTCAGCACCATCAGCACCAGGTTGATCGAGATCCCCGCGCCGCCCATGTAGAGCAGCGGGAGCGCGATCGCCGGCACGCTGTCGGCCAGGACCACCCCGACCTTCATCGCCAGGCCCCAGAGCAGCGCCATCACCAGGTTGGCCAGCGGCCCCGCGGCGGCCACCAGCGCCATGTCGCGCTTCGGGTGGCGCAGGTTCTCCCAGGTCACCGGGACCGGCTTGGCCCAACCGAAGATGAAGCCCCCGATCAGCGTCAGCGCCAGCGGCACCAGCACCGTGCCGACCGGGTCTATGTGCTTGAGCGGGTTGAGCGTCAGGCGCCCGAGCATGTACGCGGTGGGGTCACCGAGCCGCCTCGCCACCCAGCCGTGGGCCACCTCGTGCACGGTGATCGCGAACAGGACCGGCAGGGCCCAGACCGCGACCCGCTGCACGACGGTGAGTTCCTCCATCGGGGGATTATACCGCCGCGCCCGGCGGCTTCACCCGAACACCGCGCTGTCGCCGAGCCCGGCACGCACCACCTGCGGCGGTTCCACCGTCATGTCGACCACGGTGGTCGAGTCGACCCCGCAGGGGCCACCGTCGATGACCAGGTCGAGGGCGTGGCCGAGGCGCTCGAAGATCTCCTCGGGGTCGGTCTGCGGCAGCTCGTCGCCGGGCAGCCGCAGCGTGGTGCTCATCAGCGGTTCGCCGACCCCCTCGAGCAGCGCCAGCGCGATGCGGTGGTCGGGGACGCGGATGCCGATGGTCTTGCGCCGCGGGTGCTGCAGCCGCCGCGGCACCTCGTGCGTGGCCTTGAGCAGGAAGGTGTAGGGCCCGGGGGTCAGGTTCTTCAGCAGCCGGTAGGCGACGTTGTCGATCTTCG
The DNA here is from genome assembly GCA_036525695.1 of Gammaproteobacteria bacterium. Classification (GTDB taxonomy): domain Bacteria; phylum Pseudomonadota; class Gammaproteobacteria; order QNFN01; family QNFN01; genus DATCZX01. Next base: position 2,768 of record DATCZX010000269.1, read on the forward strand.
CGTAGGTGGCGATCTCGGAGAGGTCGCGGCAGACCAGGGTCAGGTTGTGCTGGTCGTCGAGGCGGCGCAGCGCACGGATCCGCTCCAGCGCGTGCTTGTCGCCGAGGCGGCAGCCGAGCGCGTAGCTGGAGTCGGTCGGGTAGACGATCAGCCCCCCCCGCTGCAGGATCTCGACCGCCTGGGCCAGCAGCCGCGCCTGCGGGTTGTCGGGATGGACGTGGAAGAACTGGCTCATCGGGAGGCGGCCGCGGAAAAGCGCACATTCTACCCGCGCCCCGGCCGCTTGCCAGCGGCGCGTGCGTGGCCGCGGTGACGCCCCGGGGCGCGGCGTGCCGTGCGCCGCGCTGACGCGTCTACGCCGTGCTGCCGGGCGGCGGCGCCAGGCCGGCCAGCTCCGCCTCCTCGGCCGCCGCCTTCTCCGCCGCGGCCTTCTCCGCCGCGATCTCCTCCTCGGTCTTCTGCAGGCTCAGGTTCATCCCGCCGCCGGCCGGGCCGGTCCCCTCCTCGCCCGAGAGCTTGATCTTCAGCTTCAGGTTGTTCGGCGCGTCGGCGTTCTTCAGCGCCTCGTCGAGGTCGATGCGCCCCTCCTTCCACAGGTTGATCAGGGCGCTGTCGAAGTCCTGCATGCCGGCGTTGCCGGACTTCTCCATGACCCCCTTGAGCTTCTCCACCTCGCCCTTCTTGATGCACTCCTGCACGGTCGAGGTGCCGATCAGGATCTCGATCGCCGCGGCGCGCTTGCCGTCGACGGTCTTGACCAGGCGCTGCGACACGAACGCGCGCAGGTTCAGCGACAGGTCCTGCAGCAGCTGCGGGCGGCGCTCCTCGGGGAAGAAGTTGATGATCCGGTCGATCGCCTGGTTGGCGTTGTTCGCGTGCAGCGTCGAGATCGCCAGGTGGCCGGTCTCGGCGAAGGCCAGCGCGTGCTCCATGGTCTCCTGGTCGCGGATCTCGCCGATCAGGATCACGTCGGGGGCCTGGCGCAGGGTGTTCTTCAGCGCCTTGGCGAAGCTGCGCGTGTCCATGCCGACCTCGCGCTGGTTGACGATCGACTTCTTGTGCGCGTGGACGAACTCGATCGGGTCCTCGATGGTGATGATATGGCCGCTGCTGTTGCTGTTGCGGTAGTCGATCAGCGCCGCCAGCGAGGTCGACTTGCCCGAGCCGGTGCCGCCGACGAACAGGATCAGGCCGCGCTTGGCCATGATCACCTCGGTGAGGATCCGCGGCAGGCCGAGGTCGTCGATGTTCGGCAGGTCGGTCTTGATGTTGCGGATCACCATCGAGACCTGGTTGCGCTGCTTGAACACGTTGACCCGGAAACGGCCGACCCCGGGCTCCGAGATCGCCAGGTTCAGCTCGAGCTCCTCCTCGAACTCGCGCTGCTGGCTCTCGTCCATCAGCGCGTAGGCCAGCTCCTTGACCTGCCCGGGCTTGAGCCGCTCCTTCTCGATCGGCTTCAGCGTGCCGTGGAACTTGGCCGCCGGCGGTGCGCCGGTGGTCAGGTAGAGATCCGAGCCGTCCTTGCTCGCCAGCAACATCAGGTAGTCACGCATGTTCATTCCCGGTCTCCCCTGTCGATGGCTGCAGCACGGGCGGGCGCCGCGGCGACCGCCGGAACTGAGAACCTAATGTAGTCGGAACCCGGCGGGCGGTGCAGCCGGCGAGCCCTCAGGCCGCCGCCGGCAGGGCGTCGAGCACGAACGGCAGGTCGTCCGGCCAGGCCACCAGCCGGCCGAGCTCGATCCAGCGCTGCTCGTGGCTGTGGAAGTCCGAGCCGGCCGACGCGGCCAGGCCGAACTGCCGCGCCAGGGTGGAGAGCAGCTGCACCTCGGCCGGCAGGCTGCGCGCCCCGGCCACCTCGAGCCCGCCGAGGCCGGCCTCGCAACCGGCCGCGAGCAGCCGGCGCAACTTGCCCGCGGTCAGGCGGTAGCGCGCCGGGTGCGCGAGCACGGCGACGCCGCCGGCTTCCCGCACCCAGCCGATCCCCTCCTCCAGCGCCGGCCAGTCGACGTGCACGTGGCCGGGGCGGCTGCCGACCAGGTAGCGGCGGTAGACGTCGCCGAGCTTGCCGTAGTGCAGGCGGCGGGCGAGGAAGCGGGCGAAGTGGGTGCGCCCGAGCTGCGCCCCGCGGGCGTGGCTGCGCGCGCCGGCCAGCGCGCCGTCGATCCCGGCGCGGGCCAGGCTGTGCGCGATCCGCTCGGCGCGCTCCTCGCGCAGCGCGGCCAGGCGGCCGAGGGCGGCGGCCAGCGCCGGGTGGGCGGGGTCGATGCCGAGCCCGACCAGGTGCACCGGGACGCCGCTCCAGGCCAGCGACAGCTCGACCCCCGGCACCAGCGCGAGCCCCGCCTTGGCCGCCGCGGCCCCGGCCTCGGCGAGTCCCGCGACGGTGTCGTGGTCGGTCAGCGCGAGCCGGGTGACGCCGTGGCTGGCGGCCCGGGCGACCAGCTCGGCCGGGCTCAGGGTGCCGTCGGAGCAGTGGCTGTGGCTGTGCAGGTCGACGCGGTGCATGGCCCGATTGTACGCGTGGCCGCAGGCGGCTGTGCTAACCTTCGCTCCCGCCCGCCGCCAGCCTCGCGGTCACCCCACCCGCACCCCGACCCGTTCCACGATGAAGCTGCTGTTCGATTTCCTCCCGGTGCTGCTGTTCTTCGCGGCCTACAAGCTCTACGACATCTACGTCGCCACCGCGGTCGCGATCGCCGCCGGGCTCGGCCAGGTCGGCTACGTCTGGCTGCGCCACCGCCGGCTGGAGAAGATGCACGTGGCGACCGCGGTGCTGCTGCTGGTGTTCGGCGGCCTGACCCTGGCACTGCGCGACGAGACCTTCATCAAGTGGAAGCCGACCATCGTCGACTGGCTGTTCGCGCTGGTGTTCCTCGGCAGCCGCTTCGTCGGCAGTCGCCGGCCGCTGGTGCAGCGGATGATGTCCGGGGCGATCCGCGTCGCCGACCCGGTCTGGGTGCGCCTGAACGGCCTCTGGGTCGGCTTCTTCGTGCTGATGGGCGTGGCCAACCTGCTGGTCGTGTACAATTTCGACACCGCCACCTGGGTCGACTTCAAGCTCTTCGGCATGCTCGGCCTGACCCTGGCCTTCGTCATCGCCCAGGCCTTCTACCTGGCCCGGCACGCGCTGCCGGAGCCGACTTCCAACGGAGAATCGTGATGCTCTACGCGATCATGGCGCGCGACGTCGACGGCAGCCTGCCGCTGCGCCGGTCCGCCCGCCCCGCCCACCTGGCCCGCCTGCAGCAGCTGCAGGAGCAGGGTCGCCTGGTGCTCGCCGGGCCGTTCCCGGCCATCGATGGCGACGATCCCGGCCCGGCCGGCTTCAGCGGCAGCCTGATCGTCGCCGAGTTCGACTCGCTCGAGGCCGCGCAGGCCTGGGCCGAAGCCGACCCCTTCGTCGCCGCCGGCGTCTACGCCGAGGCGGCGGTCAAGCCATTCAAGCAGGTGTTCCCACAATGACCGACCGCGTCCAGATGATCCGTGACAAGCTGACCGCTGCGTTGCAGCCGACCCACCTCGAGATCGTCGACCAGAGCGCCGCGCACGCCGGCCACGAGGGGGCCAAGAGCGGGGGCGGCCACTACACCGTCACCATCGTCGCCGAGGCCTTCGCCGGGCAGCCGCTGCTGAAGCGCCACCGCATGGTCTACGCGGCCCTCGGCGACGCCTTCCGCAGCGAGATCCACGCCCTCAGCATCCGCGCCCACACCCCGGACGAAGCCCGGGCCAACTGAGAACCACGCCATGAACCACCGTTTCCCGCGCCGCCTGGCCGGCGCCATCCTCGCCACCGCCCTCCTGCCCGCGCTGCCGCAGGCCGCCGAGCCCGGCAGCGTCCTCGCCACCGTCAACGGCAAGGCGCTCGAGCAGCAGACGCTGGACCAGTACGTCGCGCGCCGGCCGGACCGGCCGTCGACACCCGAGGCGCTGCTGCAGGAGCTGATCAACCTCGAGCTGCTGGTGCAGGACGCCGAGGCGAAGAAGCTCGACCAGAGCCCCGAGTTCGCCGTCGACATGGAGATGTCGCGACGCAGCCTGCTGGCCCAGCTGGCGCTGCAGGACCAGCTGAAGTCCAACCCGGTCAGCGAGGAGAGCATCCGCGAGATCTACGACCGCCAGTTCGGCGCCGGCGGCGAGGAGGAGCTGAAGGCCCGGCACATCCTGCTGGCCAGCGAGGAGGAGGCCAAGGCGGTGATCGCCCAGCTCGACGGTGGCGCCGACTTCGCCAGCGTGGCCAAGGAGCGCTCGACCGGGCCGTCCGGGCCGCAGGGCGGCGACCTCGGCTGGTTCAGCCCCGGGCAGATGGTGCCGGAGTTCGCCGCCGCGGCCAGCGCGCTGGAGGCCGGCAAGTACAGCCAGGCGCCGGTGCAGACCCAGTTCGGCTGGCACGTGATCCTGCTCGAGGAGCGCCGCCGCAGCGAGCCGCCGCCCTACGAGCAGGTCAAGCCGCAGATCGCCGAGATGCTCGAGTCGATGGCGGTGCGCGACTACCTCGAGGGGCTGCGCGGGTCGGCCAAGATCGAGGTCAAGTAGGCGCGCGCCGGCCGCCCTCGCGGGCGGCGGCCGGCATCAGGTGGATCGCCTCGCGCGGCAGCGAGATGCGCAGGCTGCCCCCCACCGCCAGCGCGTGGCGCCGCGCCACCCGGGTCGGCAGGGTCATGTGCAGCAGCAGCCCCGGCGGCCCGGCGCATTTCAGCACCGCCTGGGTCAGGGCGCTGCCGACCAGCAGGTCGAGGATGGCGGTGTCGAGACCGTTCTCGCCTTCCTCGCGGCGCAGGCGCTCGGGGATCAGCAGCACGTTGGTCGGGCTGATGCACCACGCCACCCGGCTACCGGGGTCGTAACCGGGCGCGTACGCGCAGCGCAGCGTGCGCCCGCCCCAGCCGAGCTCGCTCCACCCCTGCTCGGCGGAATGGCCGTTCAGCTGCGCCTCGAACAGGTTGCGCATGTCGATCAGCCGCGCCACCTGGGCGCTCGCCGGGCGCGCCAGCACCGCGTCGGGCGCCCCCTGCTGCAGCGTCTCGCCTCGGTGCAGCACGCAGACCTGGTCGGCCAGCATGCTCGCCTCGTCGAGGTCGTGGGTGACCAGCACGATCGGCACCTCCAGGGTCCGCGACAGGCTCGCCAGCTCGAGGCGCAGGCGGTGGCGCGTCACCTGGTCGACCGCCGAGAACGGCTCGTCGAGCAGCAGCACCGCCGGGTCGCGGGCCAGGGCGCGGGCCAGCGCGACGCGCTGCTGTTCCCCGCCGCTGAGCTGGTGCGGCCGGCGTGCCTCGAGGCCGGCGATGCGGGTGCGCTCGAGCAGGCCACGACCGATCCGCTCGCGTTCAGCCGCTGGCAGCGCCCGCAACGGCAGCGTGACGTTGTCGAGCACGCTGAGATGCGGGAACAGCGCGTAGTCCTGGAACACCATCCCGACCCGGCGCTGCTGCGGCGAGACGTCGACGCCGCCGGCGCTGTCGAACAGCACCACGCCGCCACACTCCACCCGGCCGCGCTGCGCGCGGTGCAGCCCGGCGATGCAGCGCAGGATCGTCGACTTGCCGCTGCCCGAGGGCCCGACCAGCGCCAGCAGCTGCCCGCGCGGGCAGTCGAACGCCGCCGCCAGCGGGATCGGCCCGGCCTGCTCGAGGGCGACCCGCAGCCCGCTCACGGCGCCACCTGTCCCGCCGCCTTCGGCAGCTGCGCGCGGCGCCGCTCCACCGCGTAGACCACGCTGACGGTGACCAGGGCGAAGCCGAGCAGCAGCAGCGACATGCTGCCGGCGGCCGCGTCGTCGAAGGCCTGGGTGCGGTCGTAGATCGAGATCGCCAGCGTGCGCGTCGAGCCCGGGATGTTGCCGCCGACCATCAGCACCACGCCGAACTCCCCCAGCGTGTGGGCGAAGGTCAGCACCGCCGCCGACAGCACCCCCGGCCAGGCCAGCGGCAACTCGACCCGCCAGAACGTGGCCCAGCCGCCGAGGCCGCTGCACCAGGCCGCCTCGCGCAGCCGTGGCGGGATCGCCTCGAACGCGCGCAGCAGCGGCTGCACCGCGAACGGCAGGCTGTAGACCAGCGAGGCCAGCAGCAGGCCGCTGAAGCTGAACGCCAGCGTGGTGCCGGTGGCGGTCTCGAATACCCGGCCGAGCAGGCTGTCGCGGCTGAAGGCGACCAGCAGGTAGTAGCCGAGCACCGTCGGCGGCAGCACCAGCGGCAGCGCGACGACCCCCTCGACCAGGCTGCGCCCGGGGAAGCTCGACCACGCCAGCCAGCGCGCCAGCCAAACGCTGCCGAGCAGCAGGATCACCGTCGTTGCCGCCGCGAGCTGCAACGAGATGCTAAACGCGTCCCAGTCCATCTCAGCCGCCGCCCGGCACGCTGAAGCCGTGCCGCGTGAAGATCGCCCGCGCCCGCGCCCCGCGCAGGAAGGCGTAGAACCCCTCCGCGTCCACCGAGGCGCCGCGCAGCAGCACCATGCGCTGGCGCAGCGGTGCGTGCAGCGACTCGGGCAGCACGCGGTAGCTGCCCTGCCCTGCGACCTGCGGCTGCAGCGCCACGGACCACGCCAGCAGCCCGGCCTGGGCCGCGCCGGTGGTGGCGAAGCGGGCCGCCTGGGCCACGCTCTCGCCGTAGACCAGCGCGGGCTGCAGGGCATCCCAGGCGGCGCTCGCCTGCAGCGCCTCGCGCGCCGCACGGCCGTAGGGGGTGTGCTCGGGTTGCGCCAGCGCCAGCCGTTCGAGGCGCCCGTCCGCGTGCGCCCGGGGCAGCTCCGCCAGCTCGATGGCCGGGTCGAGCGGACTCCCGGCCGGCACGAACAGCACCAGCCGACCGATGGCGTAGACGCTCCCGGCATCGCGCGCGTGGCCGTCGGCGTTGAGCCGCTCGACGTAGCCCTCGTCGGCGGAGAGGAACAGGTCGAAGGGGGCGCCGCGGGCGATCTGCCGCGCGAACACGCCGGAGGAACCGAGGCTGACCCGCAGCTGCGCCCCGCCCTCGGCGCGGAATGCCTCCTCCAGCTCCAGCATCACGAAGGCCAGCGACGAGGCGGCGGCGACGCGCACCCCCTGCGCCAGCGCCGGCGCCGCCGCCGGCAGCGAGGCGAGGCACGCGCAGCCGAGGGCCAGGGCCAGGCGCCGCCAGCCAGCGTGGCGCGGGGCGGCGACCATCAGCCGCCGGTGACGTTCATCGCGACCGTGCCGGCGGCGCCACCGGCGAGGAACTCGTGCCCCTGCGGCTTGCGCGCGATGCCCGCCAGGATCGCCCGGCGCAGCGCCTGGTCGTCGGCGCCCTCGCGCAGCAGCCGCCCGAGCGGCACCGCGCCCTCCTGGCCGAGGCACAGGATCAGGTCCCCCTTGGCGGTCAGGCGCACGCGGTTGCAGTCGGCGCAGAAGTGGCGCGAGATCGCGGTGATCACGCCGACGCTGCTGCGGCCGGCGCGGTAGTTGGCCGCCGGCC
>DATCZX010000270.1:0-2333 GCA_036525695.1 Gammaproteobacteria bacterium
AAGCAGGCCGGCGGCCAGCCGCTGGTGATCGGCGGCGTCGTCGGCACCGCGAAGGCGGTGCTGTCGCTGATCGTCGTGATGCTGTTCGTCCGCGAAACCATCTGACCCGGAGGAGAGAACCATGACCGACCAACGCAGCCAGGACATCGACCTGCAGCAGGAGGCGGGCGCCAAGTTCCACCGCGGCTCGGCGCTGTCGATCTTCAAGAGCGACCGGCGCGAGGACCTGATGGCCCTCGGCCTCGCGCTGCTGATCGCCCTCGGGGTCTACCTGTTTGTCGGCTGAGCCGACGCACGCGGCCGGCGTCCACGCGGGCGCCGGCCGCACTTCCACCGGCACATTCGCAGTTCACCAGCGGGTCCTGCTCGCCAGTCACGGCACCGCCGGGGCGCGTGCCGCCGAGGCCCTCGCCCTGGCCTGCTGCGCGCCCGGCGGCACGCTGCTGCACCTCTACGTCGTGCCGGACCTCTGGCGCGGCATGATGGGCGACGACTGGCTCAACAACGCGCGCACCCGGATCCGCTTCGGCGACTACCTCGAGGGCGAGCTGGCCAGCGAGGCCGACGCCTGCCTCGAGCGCGTTGCCGCCGCCTGCGCCAGCGGCGGGGTCGTGCACGAACCGCTGCTGCGCCAGGGCGAGCCGGCCGACTGCCTGGTCACGGCGGCACGCGAGGGCGCCTGCGGGCTGGTGGTCGTCGGCATGCCGCGACCGAAGGGCGAGGACGGGCTGCGCTCGCGCCTGGTCCTCGACACGCTGGTCCGCGGGCTCGGGGTCCCGCTGCTGATCGCACCACGCACGGATGGCTGACGCCGCGCCCGAGGGCGCAGGCGAAGACGCGGCCTGGATCGCGGTCCCGACCGCCCTGACGCAGGAGCGGCTGGCCTGGCTGGTCGCCGACCCGGAGCGGCTGCTGCGGGTCAACCCCTGCTGGGTCTTCGAGGCCTGGGAGCGGCCGTCGGCGGAGCGCTTCAGCCTGCGCGTGCGCGACACGGTGCACGGCACCCGCTGGGCGGCCGACGGTCGCATCGAGCCGTTGCCCGACGGCCTCCGGCTGGTCTACGACGAGGGCCTGAAGGCCTCCACGCGCTTCCGCATCGAGACCGGCGACGGCGGCACCCGCCTGTGGGTGATCGACGACTACGGGCGGCTGTCCGCCGAGGAGCGCGCCGCACGCCTCGACGAGGTCGACCGCTCGCTGCCCGAGTGGGGGCGGGCGCTCGAGCGCTACCTGGCCGGCTGGCAGCGCCGCGGCCACCACCGGTCCTGGCGCTGGTACACCGAGCGGGTGTGGCGGCCGATGACCCCGCTCGCGCGGCGCGTCGTGCGCCTGCTGATCTGGGCCACGGTGATCGAGTTCGCGGTGTTCGTGCTGCTGATCGCGGTGCTCAGCGTCGAGTCGGGGCGCTGACGGCCGCGCTGCGGGCTGCAGCCTCCCCCCAACCACCTCCTGCCCCTTCCCGGCGTCCCGGCACCCTCCCCCGGGAGGGTCCGCCGTGCGCGGCATGCCGGGCCCTGCTGAAACCTCGCGCTGGCATGGAATAAACCGCCCCGGTGGAACGTATCTGCATCGCCTGACACGGAACCGGACCGCCGATGCAGCGGTCCGGCCACCTCCACCACCGAGGAGATATCGAGCGATGGTCTACACGCACAAGCACCCGGCCCTGCTCATCATGGGAATCCTCCTGCTGGCGATCGGTGCCAGCGCCGGCACCGGCATCCAGGCCGGCCTGATCAAGTACCTCGGCACCGCCAAGATGGTCTCCGAGATCACCACCCTCTGCTACACCTTCGGCGGCCTCGCCGTCGCGGTCGGCCTCTGGCACCTGGCCGGCAAGCACGTCGAGGGCAACCTCGACTACTACCTCTCCACCGTCGCCGGCGCGATCTTCATCTTCGTCATCGCGATGATCGTCCGCTGGTACGTCGCGCCGCTGATCGCGGTCTGGTCGAAGGCGCTCGGCCCGGTGATGGCCGACAAGTACCTGCACCAGGTGCTCGGCCTGAACTACGTCGTGCTCGGCATCGTCGCCGGCATCGTCGTGGTCAACGTGTTCAGGGTCCCGCGCTGGGCCGAGAACGGCGTGCGCCTGTCGCGCCTCGGGCTGAAGACCGGCGTCGTGCTGCTCGGCGTGCTCTACTCGGCCGCCGAGCTGCGCCAGCTCGGCGCGCTGTCGATCGTGATGATCGGCTTCTTCGTCCTCGGCTCGGTCGGCCTGGTGCTGTGGATGGGCGCGCGGCGCAACATCCCCAACTCGATGGGCGGCGTGCTCTCCGCCGGCATGGGCGTCTGCGGCGTCTCGGCGACGGTCGCCGCGGCCCCGGTGGTCC
>DATCZX010000271.1:0-4284 GCA_036525695.1 Gammaproteobacteria bacterium
GGGCCCGGCGAGCGGCGGCAGCCAGCGCTCGAGCAGCTGCCACAGCGCCTCCTCGTCGAGCGGCTTGAGCAGCCGGTCGTCGACGTCACCGAGCTCGGCTGCCGCGCCGAGGGGCACGTGCGCGGTCAGCGCGACCACCGGCGGGCAGCGCCTGCCGAGCCGCCGGCGCAGCTCGGCGGTGGCCTCGATGCCGTTGCGGCGGGGCATCTGCAGGTCCATCAGGACCAGGTCGGGCGGCGCGGAGGTGGCGCTCTCCACCGCCTCGTCGCCGTCGGCCGCCTGCACCACGTCGATCCCGGCCTCGCGCAGCAGGGTCGCGACCAGCACCCGGTTCACCTGGCTGTCGTCAGCGACCAGCACGCGCCGGCCGCGCCAGCGGCCCGCGATGTTCGGCGCAATCGCGTCGACCTGCAACGCATCGTCGAGTGGCGCGGCGGTGGCCGCGGCCTGCCGGCCCGGGTCGCGGCCGGGTGACGGCTGGCGCAGGGTGGCGAACAGCAAGGGCTTGTTCACGCACCAGTTGAGGCAGCCGCTGCAGCGCCCGCTCGGCAGCGCGTCGCTGCTCACCTGGGTCAGCAGCAGCACCTGTTGCCCGGGCTGCGGCCGCAACAGTGGCAGCAACTCGTCGCAGGCGCTGCCGGCCGGGTTGCCGGCGCCGAGGCCGATCACCAGCAGGGCACGTTCGTATCCCGGGCGCGCCGACTGCGCGGCCAGTTCGGTGGCATCAGCGGCCGTCTCGACCTGGCCGCCGGCCTGCTCGAGCAGCCGCGTGCTGGCCGCGCGCGTGGTCGGGTCCTGTTCGAGCAGCAGCACCCGCTGCCCGGCGAGCAGGCTGCCGACCGCGTCGCGCAGCGGGCGGCTGGCGGCCCCCCGGCGCAGCGGGACCCGGAACCAGAAGCGGGAGCCCCGGCCCGGCGTGCTGTCGACGCCGATGCTGCCGCCGAGCAGCTCGACCAGTTGACGCGAGATGGCCAGCCCGAGGCCGGTGCCGGCGTGCTCGCGGCTGAGCGAGGACTCGACCTGGCTGAACGGCTCGAACAGCCCGGCAGCCGCGTCGGCAGCGATGCCGATGCCCTGGTCGGTGACGCCGAAGCGCAGCCACTCGCCCTCGGCGTCCCGTTCCGGGGCCAGCTCGAGTTGCACCGTACCGCGCTCGCTGAACTTGATCGCGTTGCCGAGCAGGTTGGTCAGCACCTGCTGCAACCGCTGGCCGTCGGTCAACACCTCGCTCGGCAGCTCGTCGGCCAGCCGGTGGCACAGCTCGATGCCCTTCTGCTGGGCCTGCACGGCGAGCACCGCCAGCAACCCCTCGACCAGCTCGACCAGCTGCACCGGGGCGGCGTTGACGCGGAGCTTGCCGGCCTCGATCTTGGAGAAGTCGAGGATGTCGTTGATCACCGCGAGCAGCGACTGGGCCGACTGCAGGATCAGCCCGACCTGGCCCTGCTGCCGGGGCGGCAGCGGCTCCCGTTGCAGCAGCCGGCTGAAGCCGATGATGCCGTTCATCGGGGTACGGATCTCGTGGCTGACGTTGGCCAGGAAGCGCGACTTGGCCGCGGTCGCGGCGAGCGCCCCGTCGCGAGCCCGGGTCAGCAGCTGGTGGTCGCGCAGCCGTTGCAGCTCCAGCCCCAGGCGGCGCGCGATCAGGCGCAGCAGCTGGTCGCCCGGCGCACCCTTTGCGCCCGGGTGATCGTCCGCGCCGAAGATGCAGCCGAGCGGGGCGCCGTCGTTGCCCAAGGCCACGGCGGCGCGCAGGTGAGCGGTCGCCGCGGCTCCCGGCGCCGTGCCGGCGGCCGGCAGCGCCACCTCGAAGGCGCGAATCTCGCGGCTGCCGGTCGCGAGCAGCCGCTCGAGCAGGGGCAGGGCCGGTGCAAGCAGTTCCGCCGGAGCCGGGTGCGCGCCGTCCAGCGCCACCAGCAGACGCTGCGGGTCGCCGCCCTCCGGCTCGCCGTAGATGCCGCACCAGCGACAGCCCAGGCCGGTCTGCAGCGCGCGGGCGATGTCGGCCAGCGGGTCGCGCCCCTCGGTCCCGGCCTCGGAGAGCATGCCGATGGCACGGTAGACCCGGTGCTGCTCGGTGACGTCGTTGCCGATCGCGATGACCCCGGTCCTGCGCTGCTGCCGGTCGAAGTTCACCTGCAGCGCCCAGTTGACGAAGACCGTGCGCCCCTCGACGGTCCGGTGCGCGCCGAGCAGCGAGGACTCGCGCGGACCCGCGGCGTCGAGCAGGGCGCGGAACCCCGGGTTCTCCTGTACCAGCAGGGACTCGATCGGCTGGCCCAGCACCGCTTCCTGCGGGTGACCGAAGAACTGCTCGGCGAACTCGTTCCAGAAGGTGATCGTCCCCGCCAGGTCGAACTGCACGATGATGCTGCCGGCGTTCTGCACCAGCTCGCGGTAGCGGGTCTCCTGCTGGGCCAGCGTGCGCAGGCTCCCGCGCAGATCGGCCGTGGCCCGCGCCACCTCCTGCTCGAGCTGCTGGTGCGACTGCTCCAGGGCGGCCGCCATCCGGTTGACACCCTGCTCGAGCACGCCGAGCTCGCCCTTGCCCTGGACCCGGGCACGCGCGCCGAGTTCGCCGCGGCCGAGCTCGAGTACGGCGTTGGCGAGGTCGAGGATCCTGCGGCTGAGCCGGCCGCTCAGGCGCAGCGCGAGCAGGCCGCCGAACACCACCCCGGCCAGCGTGATCAGGATGCTGTTGCGGACGATCGCGGCGGTCTCGCGCTGCAGCGGGAGCAGCGATTGCTGCAGCGAGATCCAGCCGATCACCTCATCGGCCTCGGCCTCGGCCTCGGCCCCGGGACTGGAGAGCTGGAGCGGGTGGTCGGCGGCACGATCGCCGCGTAGCACCGGGTGGTGGAACACGCGGCTTGGTCGAGCGCTGAGCGAGACCCACTGCTCGTGCACGGGCAGCGGCTCGGCGGGGAAGGCGCGCAACGCGGGATCGCCCCAGCTGATCAGGATGCGCCCGTCGAGATCGCGCAGCATGCCGAACTCGAACTCCTCGGCCCGTTCCAGGTTGGCGAGCAGGCCGCGCGTGGAGAGGCCCGAGGTGTCCCCGCTGAACAGCGCGTACTCGCTGGCGTAAGCCAGGGTCTCGGCCTGCGCGTGCAGCTGCTCGGCGGCCGCTTCCTCCAGCTGCGCTATCCGCGCGTCGGTCAGCAGCACGACCAGCGGCACGGCCACCAGCAGCGCCGGCAGCAGCGCCAGCGCGAGCAGTTGCCCGCGGATGCGCCAGCCGCGGGTCACGGCGTGCGCTCCGCGTCGCGCAGCATGCGCTCGAGCTGGCTGGTCTCGGGCAGGATCCGGTCGAGGCCGAGGGCGCCGGCGACATGGGCGTTGACCGTGACGCTGAAACGCCGCGGGTAGGCCGGCCCCGGCAGCTGGGCAAGCCGGCCACCGGCCAGCAGCCGGTCGATCAGGTCGCCGAGATCGCGACCCAGGTCGGCCGGCTCGCTGTGCACCGCGAGCAGCGCGCCGGCCCTGACGTAGGCGGCCGACAGGCCGATCACCGGCTTGCGCTGGTGGTAGCTGGTGAGCAGCACGTTCTGCAGCGTGACCTGGTTGTAGAGCTCGGGATCGGGGGTCACCAGCAGCGCGTCGACGCGTTGCAGCAGCTCGTTGAGGCGGGTCAACAGCAGCCGCGGTTGCTCGACCCGGGCGACCAGCAGCTCGGCGCCCTGGGCGCTGGCGCTCGCGCGCAGGTCCTCGAGCAGCGGCTCCGACCCGGTCCGGCTGAGCACCCCGATGCGGGTGAAGTGCGGCAGCGCGAGGCGCAGCAGGCGCAGCTGCCGGGCGGGCGGCTGGTCGAGCAGCAGCGCCGTGTGACGGTGGCGGTCGGCCTCCCCGCGCGCCGCGTGCAGCGGCCCGAACACGGACTCGGGCACCGCCGCGTGCAGCAGCGGCACGGCGAGTGCCGAGCCGTCGAGTGCGCGCGCGACGTGGCTGCCGACGCTGACCAGCAGCGAAGGCGCAGGGCTCATGGCCTCCAGCGGCGTTCCCGCTGCGCGTATTTCCAGGGTCGCCGGGCTGCCGAGCTCGCGCAGGCGCGCGCCGGCCGCAGCGGTGATCTCGCGGTGCAGCGCGGAGTCCTCGGCGACGACCACCACGCGCGCCGGCGCGGCGGCGAGCAGGGGCCAGGCCAGTCCGAGGCAGGCGAGCGCCAGCAGGGCGGCCCGGCCTCGGCGGGCCTTCGGCGCGCCAGCGCGGATCGCGTCCACGCCGGGAGTGGCGGCTGCTGGCTGGGTCACGTCATCATTAATCTGGGGTCGTGTCAGGTGCACC
>DATCZX010000272.1:0-4412 GCA_036525695.1 Gammaproteobacteria bacterium
GGCGACACGGGGGTGCGCATCATCGGCGTGGAGGCGGCCGGGCACGGGATCGAGACCGGCGCGCACGCGGCCTCGCTCACCGGCGGCCGGCCCGGGGTGCTGCACGGCAACCGCACCTACCTGATGGAGGACGGCGACGGCCAGATCATCGCCACCCACTCGATCTCCGCCGGCCTCGACTACCCCGGGGTCGGCCCGGAGCACGCCTGGCTCAAGGACAGCGGCCGCGCCCGCTACGTCGCCGTCGACGACGCCCACGCGCTGGCCGGGTTCCACGCGCTGACCCGCGCCGAGGGGATCATCCCGGCGCTCGAGTCGAGCCACGCGCTGGCCTACGCGATGGAGCTGGCGCCGCAACTCGGGCGGGACCGGGTCATCGTGGTCAACCTCTCCGGGCGCGGCGACAAGGACATGCACACGGTCGCGCAGCACGAGGGGCTCGCGCTGTGAGCCGCATCGGCGAGCGCTTCGCGCGGCTGCGTGCCGCCGGGCGCAAGGCGCTGGTGCCGTTCGTCACCGCCGGCGACCCGACGCCGCAGGCGACCGTGCCGCTGCTGCACGCGATGGTCGCGGCCGGCGCCGACCTGCTCGAGCTCGGCGTGCCGTTCTCCGACCCGATGGCCGACGGCCCGGTGATCCAGCGCGCCAGCGAGCGGGCGCTGGCGCAGGGGATGACGCTGCACGGCGTGCTCGACCTGGTGCGCGAGTTCCGCCGCGACGACGCCGACACCCCGCTGCTGCTGATGGGCTACCTGAACCCGGTCGAGGCGTTCGGCTACCGCGAGTTCGCCGCGGCGGCGGCGGCGGCCGGGGTCGACGGCCTGCTGACCGTCGACGCGCCGCCGGAAGAGGCCGAGGCGCTGGTCGCGGCGCTGCGCGGGGCCGGGCTCGACCCGATCTTCCTGCTCGCGCCGACCAGCGACGGCGCGCGCATCCGGCGCATCTGCGCGCTGGCCAGCGGTTTCGTCTACTACGTGTCGGTCGCCGGGGTCACCGGCTCGGCGACGCTCGACCTCGCCGCGGTGCAGGCCAGGCTGGGGGCGATCCGCGCCGAGACCGGGCTGCCGCTCGGCGTCGGCTTCGGCATCAGCGACGCGGCCGCGGCGGCGGCGATCGGCCGGGTCGCGGACGCGGTGATCGTCGGCAGCGCGCTGGTCAAGCGCGTCGAGGCCAACCTGGAGCACCCGGAGCGCATCGCCCCGGAGGTGTGCGGGCTGCTGGCCGAGATGCGCGCCGCCCTCGATGCGCCGGTGCGGACCCCCGAGGAGGCATGAGATGAGCTGGTTCGAGAAACTGCTGCCGTCGCGGATCCGTACCGAGGGCAAGAGCAAGCGGGGGGTCCCCGAGGGGCTGTGGACCAAGTGCGAGCAGTGCGCGGCGGTCCTCTACCGGCCCGAACTCGAGCGCAACCTCGAGGTCTGCCCGAAGTGCGGCCAGCACATGCGCATCACCGCGCGGGCCCGGCTCGAGGCGTTTCTCGACCCGGACGAGCGCGAGGAGATCGGCGCCCGGCTGGAGCCGCGCGACATCCTCAAGTTCCGCGACAGCCGCAGGTACAAGGAACGGCTGCAGCAGGCGCAGAAGACGACCGGCGAGCGCGAGGCGCTGATCGTCATGGCGGGCCGGCTGCAGGGGGCGCCGCTGGTCGCCTGCGCGTTCGAGTTCCAGTTCATGGGCGGCTCGATGGGCACGGTGGTCGGCGAGCGCTTCGTGCTGGCGGTCGAGGCCTGCCTGGAGCGGCAGGTGCCGCTGGTCTGCTTCTCCGCCAGCGGCGGCGCGCGGATGCAGGAGGCGCTGTTCTCGCTGCTGCAGATGGCCAAGACCAGCGCCGCGCTGGCGCGCCTGAGCCGTGCCGGCATCCCGTACGTCTCGGTGCTGACCGACCCGACCATGGGCGGCGTCTCAGCCAGCCTGGCGATGCTCGGCGACATCGTCGTCGCCGAGCCCGGGGCGCTGATCGGCTTCGCCGGCCCGCGGGTGATCGAGCAGACGGTGCGCGAGAAGCTGCCCGAGGGGTTCCAGCGCAGCGAGTTCCTGCTCGAGCACGGCGCGATCGACCTGATCATCCCGCGGCCGCAGCTGCGCGCCCGGCTCGCCAGGGTGCTGGAGATGCTCAGCGCCAGCCGCGAGCCGTCGCAACCGGCGGCGGCCTAGGCTTGGACTCCGGCCAGGGCGGCGCGCTCGGCGACTGGCTGCGCCGGCTCGAGGGGCTGCACCCGCGCAGCATCGACCTGGGCCTGGAACGGGTCGGCCGGGTCCACGCCGCCCTCGGCGCACCGCGCCCGGCGCGGGTGGTCACCGTCGCCGGGACCAACGGCAAGGGGTCGCTGGTGGCGCTGCTCGAGGCGATCCTCGCTGCCGCCGGCTACCGCGTCGGCGCCTACACCTCGCCCCACCTGCTGCGCTTCAACGAGCGCGTGCGCATCGCCGGGGCCGAGGCCGACGACGCGGCGCTGTGCGCGGCCTTCGCCCGCGTCGAGGCCGCGCGCGGCGACACCTCGCTGACCTACTTCGAGTTCACCACGCTGGCCGCGCTGCTGCTGCTGGCCGAGGCGCCGCTGGACGTGGCGCTGCTCGAGGTCGGCCTGGGCGGGCGCCTCGACGCGGTCAACCTGGTCGACCCCGACGTCGCGGTGCTGACGCCGATCGACCTCGACCACGCCGAGTGGCTCGGCAACGACCGCGACAGCGTCGGCCGGGAGAAGGCCGGGATCATGCGCAGCGGGGTCCCCGCGGTGCTCGGCGATCCCGACCCGCCGGCCAGCGTGCTGGCCTGCGCCGCGAAGCTCGGGGCGCCGCTGTACCGGCTCGGGCAGGAGTTCCGCCACGCCATCGACGCCCACGGCTGGCGCTGGGAGGGTGGCGGGCGGGTGCGCAGCTCGCTGCCGCGGCCAGCGCTCGCCGGGGCCCACCAGTACGCCAACGCGGCGACCGCGCTGATGGCCCTCGAGTGCCTGGCGGACCGGCTGCCGGTCGGCCAGGACGCGGTCCGCCGCGGCCTGCTCGAGGTGCGCCTGCCGGGGCGTTTCCAGGTCGTGCCGGGCCCGGTCGAGACGGTGCTCGACGTCGCCCAC
Source organism: Gammaproteobacteria bacterium (assembly GCA_036525695.1). Classification (GTDB taxonomy): domain Bacteria; phylum Pseudomonadota; class Gammaproteobacteria; order QNFN01; family QNFN01; genus DATCZX01. Next base: position 3,075 of record DATCZX010000272.1, read on the forward strand.
AACCCGCACGGCGCGCGCGCGCTGGCCGCGACGCTGGCGGCCCGACCGTGCGACGGGCGCACGCTGGCGGTGGTCGGCATGCTCGCCGACAAGGCGCTCGGCGAGACCCTGGCGGCGCTGCAGCCGCTGGTCCACGGCTGGTACCTGGCGCCGCTCGAGGGGCCGCGCGGCAGCCCGGCGGCGCGCCTGGCCACGGCGCTCGGTGCCGTGGAGGCCGAGGTCAGCCGCTGCGCCGACGTCGCCGACGCGCTGGCGCGGGCGCACGCCGCGGCCCGCCCCGGCGACCGGGTGGTGGTGTTCGGCTCGTTCCTGACGGTGGCCGCGGCGTTGCGCGCAGACCTATAATCCGGTTTTCCCCGAGGTTCCGGATGGATCTGCGGCTCAAACATCGCTTGGTCGGCGCGATCGTGCTGATCGCCATCGGGGTGATCTTCATCCCGCTGCTGCTCGACGGGCGCCCGCCTGCCCCCGAGGCGCTGCGGCTCGCGCCGTTGCCGGCAGCGCCGCAGGCCGGGTACGTGCCCCGGCGCATCGACCTGGCGGCGCCCGCGGCGAGCGTCCCGCCAGCCCCGCCCGCACCGCCCGCGACGACGACCGGCACGCCAGCCGAGGAGGCGCCGGCGGTCCCGGGCGAGCCGCTGGCCTGGGTGATCCAGGTCGGCAGCTTCAGCCAGGCGGAGAATGCCCGGGCGCTGCGCGACGAGCTGCGCCAGCGCGGCTTCCCGGCCTTCACCGAGGAGCTGCCCGCGGTTGCGGGCCAGGTCGCGATCCGCGTGCGCATCGGCCCCGAGCTCGAGCGCGGGCGCCTGGAGCGGCAGCTCGCGGAGTTGCACAAGGACGCGCAGTTCGCCAACGCGCTGATCCTCCAGCACCGGTGACCGATGCCCCGCAACGCAGCCCATGCCAGGCCCCCGACGCCCGCGTCCACGCGCCCCCGCCGCGGGCTGCCGGCGGTGCCCGGTGGCACGCCTCCGGCTGGTAGAATCCGCGCATGCCGAGCACTCCAGGAGCGCGCTGCGCGCCGGGACCGGGGCGCCGATGATCTGGGTCGATATCGCGATCCTGGTGATCGTCGCGCTGTCGATGCTGGTGAGCCTGTGGCGCGGCTTCACCCGCGAGGCGCTGTCGCTGGCCGCCTGGGTCGCCGCGTTCTGGGTCGGCTTCACCTTCGCCCGCTACCCGGCCTACTACCTGCAGCCGCACGTCAGCGTGCCCTCGGCCCGGCTGGCGCTCGGCTTCCTCGCCCTGTTCCTGCTCACGCTGCTCGTCGGCGGAGTGATCAACTACCTGATCGGCAAGGCCATCACCGCCACCGGGCTGACCGGCACCGACCGCATG
>DATCZX010000273.1:0-4600 GCA_036525695.1 Gammaproteobacteria bacterium
TGGCACCAGCGCAGCGCCTCGGCGACCTCGAAGCCGACCAGGATGTCGGCGGTCCCCGGGGCGATCGACGGCGACAGCACGCGCTCGCCGAAGCGGACGTGCGAGGTGACCATGCCGCCGCGCTGCGCCATGCCGGCGACCTCGGTCTTCTTGACGTCGAAGCCCTCGGCCAGCGCCGCCTCGGCCAGGATCTCGGCGGCGGTCATCACCCCCTGCCCGCCGATCCCGACGACCAGGATGTTGGTGGTGGGGTGCTCGCTCATGCGCGGGTTCTCTCGGCGAACGGCACGATCGCGTCGGGCGCGCAGGTCTTCAGGCACAGGTTGCAGCCGGTGCAGGCCGAGCTCTCGATGTCGACGAAGGTCAGCTCGACCTCCTTGCCGCTCGGCTTGACCACCTTCTCGCGGCGGGTCACCGAGATCGCCGGGCAGCCGACGTCGAGGCAGTTGCTGCAGCCGGTGCACTTGTCGGCATCGACGCGCAGGGCCACGCGCCGCTCGAAGTGGTCGGTCAGCACGCACGGCCGGTCGGTGATGATGACCGACGGGCCGTCCTTGCGCGTCTCCTCGCGCAGCAGCTTGAACAGCGTCGGCAGCTCGTACGGATCGACCTTGTGGACCCGGTCTGCCGGCACGCCGATCGCCTCGGCGAGCTTGGCGAAGTCGACCCGCGGGGCCTCGTTGCCGTGGATGTCGCGCCCGCTGCCCGGGTTCTCCTGCCCGCCGGTCATGCCGACGGTGCGGTTGTCGAGCAGCAGCACCGTGACGTTGCCGCGGTTGTAGGCGATGTCGAGCAGCCCCTGCATGCCCAGGTGCATGAAGGTCGAGTCGCCGAGCACCGCGACCATGCGCTTGTCGGCGTCGGCGGCGCCGCGCCCCTTGTCGGCACCGAGCGCCATCGGCAGCGAGGCCCCCATGCACACGGTGCTGTCGAGCGCGTTCCACGGGTGGCCGGCGCCGAGCGTGTAGCAGCCGATGTCGCCGGTGATGATCAGCTTCTTCAGCCGCGACAGGGTGAAGTAGACGCCGAGGTGCGGGCAGGCGACGCACAGCGTCGGCGGCCGCGGGAACACCTTGCCCGAGGGTGCCGCGACCGCGACGCCCGCGGGCTGCCCGGCGGTCTCGCCCGGCGTGTGGCCGGTCAGCGGCGCCAGCGCGCGCACCAGCACGTCCGGGGTCAGCTCGCCCATCCGCGGCAGCAGCTCCTTGCCGACCAGCGCCAGGCCGGCGGCCTTCAGCTCGGTCTCCACCAGCGGCTCGGTCTCCTCGACCACCACCAGGGTCTCGACCCGCGCGGCGAACGCGCGGATCTGCGCCAGCGGCAGCGGGTAGCTCATGCCCAGGCGCAGCACCGGGGCGTCCGGGAACGCCTCGCGGACGTGCAGCCAGGCCGGACCGGAGGTGACGAAGCCGAGGCGCCGGTCGGGGCCGTCGTCGAGCTGGTTCCACGGGCTCTGCTCGCTGGCCTCGGCCAGGCGCTGCTCGCGCTCGAGCATCAGCGGGATCCGTGCCCTGGCGTTGCCCGGCACCATCACCCAGCGCGCCGGGTCCTTGCGGAAGCCGGCCGGCTCGTGCGCCTCGCGCTCGCCGGTGCTGACCACGCCCTTGACGTGGCACACCCGGCTGGTCAGGCGCAGCAGCACCGGGCAGGCGAACTGCTCGGAGAGGGCGAAGGCCGACCGGGTCATCGCGTAGGCCTCCTGCGCGTCGGCCGGCTCGAGGATCGGCAGGTGGGCGAAGCGGCCCCAGAAGCGCGAGTCCTGCTCGTTCTGCGACGACGACATGCCGACGTCGTCGGCGACCGCGATCACCAGCCCGCCGACCACGCCGGTCAGGGTCAGCGTCATCAGCGCGTCGGAGGCGACGTTCAGGCCGACGTGCTTCATCGCGCAGAGCGCGCGCGAACCCATCATCGAGGCGCCGAGCGCCACCTCGAGCGAGACCTTCTCGTTGACCGACCACTCGGCGTAGAGATCGGGATAGTGGGCGATGACCTCGAGGATCTCGGTCGACGGCGTACCCGGGTAGGCGGCGGCGACCCGCACGCCCGCCTCCCAGGCGGCACGCGCCACCGCCTCGTTGCCCGACATCAGCTGCCGGGCAGCTGCCGGCAAGGGTTTGACTGCACTCAATGGAACCACCTCGATGTCATGCCGGCCTCGCGGCCGGGCGGGCCTGCAGCGGCCCGTTAGCCTGGATTCCCGCTCTGCGGCGGGCCTCGCAGGATACCACAGCTGGCGCTGAAAACCGCCAGCTGTTCAACCACCTACCTGCCCTTCGCCGACCTCGGCCGCGGGTCCGATCGGGTCGCTGCGGCGGAACACGGTGCCGGTGAACAGGCCGACCAGCGCGCCGTCGCCGCGCCGCACCTCGATGCGGTAGAGCCCGGTGCGCCCGCCCAGCGCCTCCTCGAACGCCTCGGCGGTCAGCGTGTCCCCGGCCCGCGACGCGGCCGGGTAGCTCATCTGCGTCGACAGCGCGACCGCGGTGCGGCCGTGCGAGTTGCCGGCCACGGCGAAGGCGAAGTCGGCCAGCGTGAAGGTGGCCCCGCCGTGGGTGGTGCCGACGCCGTTGACCATCTCGGCGCTGACCGGCATCGCCACCTTGCAGTAGCCCGGGCGCACCGCCAGCAGCTCGATCCCGAGCAGGCGCGCGAAGCGGTCGTTCGCGGTCATCCAGTGGCCGACCCGCTCCGCCGTGCGCTGTGCCGTCGCGTCACCCATGCCGGCAACCTCCCCCGTTCAGACGGCCTGGCGCAGCTGGCCGCGCCGCTTCAGGTGCACCAGCAGCAGCGACACCGCCGCCGGCGTGATCCCCGGGATCCGTGCCGCCTGGCCGAGCGTGGCCGGGCGCTGCGCGGAAAGCTTCTGCGACACCTCGCTGGAGAGCCCGCGCACGCCGGCGTAGTCGAGGTCCGCGGGCAGCGGCTGCGCCTCGTGGCGCCGCGCGCGCTCGATCTCGGCCTGCATCCGGCCGAGGTAGCCGGCGTACCTGGCCTGGATCTCGACCTGCTCGGCGACCTGCGGGTCGCCGACCCCCGGGCCGAGACCGGGCAGCCCGACCAGCCCGCGGTAGTCGACCCCGGGGCGGCGCAGCAGCTCGGCGGCCCGGCACTCGCGGCGCAGCGGCTCGCCGTGGTCCTGCGCCAGCGCCTGCGCGGCGGCACCGCCCGGGGCCACACCGAGCCGCTCGAGCCGCGCCTGCTCGGCGGCGATGGCGTCGCGCTTGCGCGCGAAGGCGTCCCAGCGCGCGTCGTCGACCAGGCCGAGCTCGCGCCCGACCGGGGTCAGGCGCAGGTCGGCGTTGTCCTCGCGCAGCAGCAGCCGGTACTCGGCGCGGCTGGTGAACATCCGGTACGGCTCGCTGGTGCCGCGGGTGACCAGGTCGTCGACCAGCACGCCGAGGTAGGCCTCGTCGCGGCGCGGCCACCACGGCTCCTGGCCACGGCCCTGGCGCGCGGCGTTGACCCCGGCGAGCAGCCCCTGCGCGGCCGCCTCCTCGTAGCCGGTGGTGCCGTTGACCTGGCCGGCCAGGAACAGCCCCGGCAGCGCCCGGGTCTCCAGCGACGGGTGCAGGTCGCGCGGGTCGAAGTAGTCGTACTCGATCGCGTAGCCCGGGCGCACCAGCTGCGCCCGCTCGAGCCCGGGGATCGAGCGCACCAGCGCCAGCTGCACGTCGAACGGCAGGCTGGTGGAGATGCCGTTCGGGTAGACCTCGTGGGTGTCGAGCCCCTCCGGCTCGATGAACACCTGGTGCGAGTCGCGCTCGGCGAAGCGCACCACCTTGTCCTCGATCGACGGGCAGTAGCGCGGCCCGGCCCCGGCGATCACGCCGGTGAACAGCGGCGAGCGGTCGAGCCCGGCGCGGATCAGCTCGTGGGTGCGCGGCGTGGTGCGGGTGATGTGGCAGGCGACCTGGCGCGGGTGCTCCCGCGCGCTGCCGAGGAACGAGAACACCGGCACCGGGTCGTCGCCCGGCTGCGGCTGCAGCCGCGCGTAGTCGATGCTGCGGCCGTCGAGGCGCGGCGGCGTGCCGGTCTTCAGCCGCTCGACCCGCGGCAGCAGTTCGCGCAGCCGTTCCGCCAGCGCCTGCGCCGGCGGGTCGCCGGCGCGCCCGGCGGCGTAGTTCTCGAGCCCGATGTGGATGCGCCCGGCGAGGAAGGTGCCGGCGGTCAGCACCACCGCCGGGGCGGCGAACACCACCCCGGTCTGCGTGACCACGCCGGCGACCCGCCCGCCCTCGACCACCAGGTCGTCGACCGCCTGCTGGAACAGCGTCAGGCCGGGCTGCGCCTCGAGCAGGCCGCGGATCGCCCGGCGGTAGAGGTTGCGGTCGGCCTGGGCGCGGGTCGCCCGCACCGCCGGCCCCTTGCTGGCGTTGAGCACGCGGAAGTGGATCCCGGCGCGGTCGGCGGCGTGCGCCATCGCCCCGCCGAGGGCGTCGATCTCGCGCACCAGGTGGCCCTTGCCGATGCCGCCGATGGCCGGGTTGCAGCTCATCTGCCCGAGCGTCTCCAGGCTGTGGCTCAGCAGCAGCGTGCGCGCGCCGGCGCGCGCCGCGGCCCGCGCGGCCGCGGTGCCGGCGGGGCCGCCGCCGCCCAC
>DATCZX010000274.1:0-7257 GCA_036525695.1 Gammaproteobacteria bacterium
CATCGCCCGGCTGCTCCAGGTGCACCTGGCCGACATCGGCTGCGACGCGCAGATCGCCGGCAGCATCGCCAGCGCGCGCCAGCGGTTCGCGCGCGGCGGCTTCGACCTGGTGGTGCTCGACCTGATGTTGCCCGACGGCGACGGCCTCGCGCTGTGCCGGGAGCTGCGGCGCGGGGCCGGGACGCTGCCGATCCTGATGCTGACCGCCAAGTCGAGCGAGCTCGACCGGGTGGTCGGGCTCGAGCTCGGCGCCGACGACTACCTGGGCAAACCGTTCAGCGTCCCCGAGCTGCTGGCGCGGATCAAGGCGCTGTTCCGCCGGGTCGACGCGCTGCGCCAGGCGCTGCCGGGCAGCCTCGCCGCGGACGAACTGCTCGCCTGCGACGGGCTGCGCATCGACGTGCCGCGGCGCAGCGTCAGCGTCGACGGCGTGCCGGTCGAGCTGACCGCGCGCGAGTTCGAACTGCTGCTGTTCTTCGCCCGCCACCCCGGCCGCGTGTTCACCCGGATGCAGCTGCTGGACCAGGTCTGGGGCTACAACCACGAGGGTTACGAGCACACCGTCAACTCGCACATCAACCGGCTGCGGGCGAAGATCGAGCGCGACCCCGCGCACCCGCGCTGGGTGCTGACGGTCTGGGGCGTCGGTTACAAGTTCGCCGAGCCGAGCTGAGCGGGGAACCGGCGGCCGGTGTTCACGACCCTGTATGCCCGCCTAGCCGCCGTGCTGTGCGGCCTGCTGCTCACCATCGGCGTGCTCTTCGCGCTGCTGCTCGATGCCGCCGCGGCGCGCCACCAGCAGGAGCTGGCGCAGAACCTGAACCGCGACGTCGCCCGGCGCATCGTCGCCGACCGCAACCTGGTCGCCGAGGGGCGGCTGGCGATGGACGCGCTGCGCGAGACCTTCAGCGCCTACATGGAGATCAACCCGAGCATCGAGATCTACCTGCTCGACCGCGACGGCCGGATCCTCTCGTTCTCCGCCGATCCCGGCAAGGTCAAGCGCCAGCACGTCGACCTCGGCCCGGTACGCGCGTTCCTCGCCGGCGCCCCGTTCCCGCTGCTCGGCGACGACCCGCGCGCCCACGATCGCATGAAGGCCTTCTCGGTGACCCCGGTGCCGTCGGCGGCCGCGCCCGAGGGCTACCTCTACGTGGTGCTGCGCGGCGAGCAGTACGAGGCCGCCGCGCGCGCGCTGCAGCGCGACTACCTGCTGCGCCTGTCGGGCTGGGCGATCGCCGGCAGCCTCGGTTTCGGCCTGTTCGCCGGGCTGCTGCTGTTCCACCTGCTGACGCGCCGGCTGCAGCGCCTGGCGCACAGCATCGAGGGCTTCCAGCAGGGCGGCTTCAGCGCGCACGCGCCGTTCGCCGCCGGCACCGCGGCCGGCGACGAGATCGACCGCCTCGGCCGCGCCTTCGACCAGATGGCCGCACGGATCGTCACGCAGCTGCAGCAGCTCAAGGGCCAGGACCGGGCGCGCCGCGAGCTGGTCGCGCAGGTCTCGCACGACCTGCGCACGCCGCTGGCGGCGGTGATCGGCTACCTGGAGACGCTGGCGCTGAAGGGCGACGCGCTGGCCGACGCGCAGCGCGCCGAGTACCTGGAGATCGCGCTGCGCCAGGGGCGGCGGCTCGGCGGCATGGTCGACGCGCTGTTCGAGCTGGCGCGGCTCGAGGCGCGCGAACTGGAACCGGAGCTGGAGCCGGTGAACCTGGCCGAGCTGCTGCAGGACGTGGTGCAGAAATACGTGCGTCGGGCCACCGCGGCCGCGGTGCGGCTGACGCTGCAGCCGCCGCCCGGCCTGCCGGCGGTCGCCGCCGACCTCGCGCTGCTCGAGCGGGTGCTCGACAACCTGCTCGACAACGCCCTCGAGCACGCGCCGCAGGGCGGCGCGGTCGAGCTCGCCCTGGCGCGCGTCGGGGACAGCGTCGAGGTCAGCGTCAGCGACCGCGGCCCGGGCATCCCCGAGGCCGAGCTGGAGACCATCTTCGAGCCGTTCCGGCGCGGTGCCGCCGGGGCACGGGCGCGCGGCCACGCCGGGCTCGGCCTGGGCATCGCGCGGCGCATCGCCGCCCTGCACGGCGGCAGCCTCAGCGTCGAGAACCGCCCCGGTGGCGGCGCGCGCTTCTGCCTGCGGCTGCCACCGGCCGCGGCCTGAGCCGCGGCCGGCAGCCGGTCGCCGGCGCACCTTCCTACTCGAACAGCGCCGCGAACTGCGTGTAACCCTGCGCCGCGAGCTGGTCGCTGGGGACGAAGCGCAGGGCGGCCGAGTTGATGCAGTAGCGCAGCCCGGTCGGCGCCGGCCCGTCGTCGAACACGTGCCCGAGGTGCGAGTCGCCGTCGCGGCTGCGCACCTCGGTGCGCGGCAGCAGCAGCTTGTAGTCGCTCTTCTCGACCACCCGCTCGGGCTGCAGCGGCCGGGTGAAGCTCGGCCAGCCGGTGCCGGAATCGTACTTGTCGGCCGACGAGAACAGCGGCTCGCCGCTGACCACGTCGACGTAGATGCCCGGCCGCTTCTCGTTCCAGTAGGCGTTGTCGAACGGCGGCTCGGTGCCCTCCTGCTGGGTCACCGTGTACTGCAGCGGGGTCAGCCGCTGGCGCAGTTCCGCATCGTCGGGCTTGCGGTAGCGCACCGTGCCGTCCCGCCCCGGCCGGTACGCCGCGTAGTCGACCTTCAGGTCCGCGCCCCAGGCCTGCTCGAGGAACTGGTCGCGGCCGGAATTGAAGCGGTAGAAGTTGTAACGGATCGGGTTCCGCTCGTGGTACTCCTGGTGGTAGGCCTCGGCCGGGTAGAAGGTCGTCGCCGGCAGGATCGGGGTGACCAGCGGGCGGTCGAAGCGGCCCGACGCCGCCAGCGCGGTCTTCGAGGCCTCGGCGGCCTGCCGCTGGGCGTCGTCGTGGTACCAGATCGCCGAGCCGTAGTGCGGTCCGCGGTCGACGAACGAGCCGCCCGCGTCGGTCGGGTCGAACATCCGCCAGTAGGCCGCGAGCAGCCCGGCGTAGGTGAGCACCTGCGGGTCGTAGTGGACCTGGACCGCCTCGATGTGGCCGGTGGTGCCGCTCGACACCTGCGGGTAGGTCGGGTTCTCCAGCGTGCCGCCGGTGTAGCCGGAGACCGCGTCGAGCACCCCGGGGACCTTCTCGAAGTCCGACTCGGTGCACCAGAAGCAGCCACCGGCGAAGGTGGCGACCGCCGCCGCGGTGGCGGGGGCCGGGGCGGTGCGCTCGCCGGCGGCGTAGGCGACCAGGGAGAGGGGGAGGGCGATGGCGCTGGCGAGGGCCAGGCCGGTCAGTAGTCGTTTCACCTGCGTGCTCCTGTGGCAGTGGGGAACGCAGGTATAGACCGGCGACCGTTGCGGGACGTTGCGCGCGTGATGAAAACGTGAGAACTGGCCGCCGGCCTCAGCCGGGCGGCAACGCGATGCGGTCGTCCTTGCTGTGCTGGTAGTCGTGGAACACGTGCTCGGCGCTGAGCAGCGCGTAGCTGCCGTCGGGCAACTGCCGCGTGGTGTCCTTGAGCCGGTAGACGTACTCGCCGCAGGTCCAGCAGGTGAACTTGCGCATCGCCGTGCACAGGCAGGTCTTCTCGTAGACGTGGATGTCGTCCGGGGCCTTCTCGACCGCGCGGTTGTAGGCGTCGATGTAGGAGCAGTGGCCGTTGCGGTCGAGCAGGTAGCCGAACTGCTCGCAGTTCGGACGGATCCCGGCGCCGATCGCCGGCGAGGTCTTCAGCATGCGCATCGGGTAGCCGGTCGGCGAGATCTGGTTGACCTCGACCTCGTCCTCGGTGGCCTTGAGGTACTCCTGCTTGACGTCGTCGGGCAGGCCGCACTCGCCGGTCACGGTGAAACGGGTGGCGACCTGCACCGCGCTGGCGCCCAGCTCCATGAAGCGCACCCCGTCGGCGCCGGTGAACACGCCGCCGGCCGGGATCACCGGGATCGCCAGCCCGTGCTCGTCGAGGAACGCCAGCACCTCGGCGACGATGCTCTTCAGGTCGTAGTCGCGCCAGTCCATGCCGAAGCCGAGGTGGCCGCCGGCCAGGGGGCCCTCGACGACGACGTAGTCGGGCAGGCGGTCGAGCGCCTTGGTCTTGCGCAGGAACAGGTTCAGCGCGCGCACCGAGGAGACGATGATGCCGATCTGCGCGTCGCGGAAGCGCGGGTGGTCCTGGATCAGCGCCAGCGAGCCGAGGTGCAGGCCGGCGCTCAGCGAGATGCCGTCGATCCCGGCGTCGAGGGCCGCGGCCAGGCGCACCTGCAGCGTCGCGCTCGGGTTGTTCATCCCGAGCTTCTCCATGATGTTGATGAACACGGCGCCGTCGCCACGCTTGCGCTCCATGGTGCGCGTGACGTGCATGCGCTGCGCCTCGGCCAGCTCGCCGAGGTCGAACTGGGCCACCGACTTGTTGTCGTTGCCGACGTTGAACTTGTACTTGGCCATCTTCGCCGCCACGTAGCGCGTGTGGTAGCGGCGGTCGGTGACGGTCGGCACCATCGCGTCGGAGATGTGGCCGATGCCGCCGAGGCGCGCGGCCTCGAGGGCGAGATCCGCGGTCGAGATGTCGACCCCCATGCCGCCGATCATCAGCGGCACGTACTGGCGACCGCCGAGCTGCAGGCGGTAATCGTCGAGAGACTTCATGCGATCTTCGGCGGGTTGGCGTGGCGGTAGTGGGGGATGATGCCCGACACCTTACTACGCTGGATAGGGGGCGTGGCCACTCCGCCGTCGATCGGCGTGGCCCGGGGCGGCACGGCGGTGGGGCTGGACTACACTCCAAGCCGGGTGCATGCAGCCGCACAGCCTACCGGAGCAAGCCGATGAAATACCCCTACCTGGCAACTGCCATGCTGGCCGTCACCGTGCTCGGTGGCCCCTGGAGCGTGGTCACGGCGAAGGAGTCGCAGCAGCAGGAGGCGCTGATGCAGCGCCAGAGCGAGGAGATCAAGGCGCTGAACCAGCGCCACCAGGAGGAGATGCGCCAGCTCAAGGAGCGCCACCGCGAGGAGCTGCAACGGAATTCCGGCAGCGCCGACGCCGAGCGTGGCCAGGGCAAGTCCGGCGACGACGGCGGCAAGGCGAAAGCGGACGACAAGGGCGGCTCGCGGGACCGTGACCAGGCCAAGGAGAAGGGCAAGGGCAAGGCCAAGTAGCCGGCAGGCCGCGCCCGCCCGGGCGGGCGCTCAGCCGTAGAGGTAGAGGCAGGCGGCCACCGCGCCGGCGATCCCGGCCAGGTCGGCGCTCAGGCCGGCCGCCAGCGCGTGGCGCACGCGCCGCACCTGCACCGCGCCGAAGTAGACCGCGAGCACGTAGAAAGTGGTCTCGGTCGAGCCCTGCAGCGTGCTGACCAAGTAGCCGACGTAGGTGTCCGGGCCGGTGGCCGGGTTGTCCAGCGTCGCCGCCAGCACCCCGTAGGCGCCCGAGCCCGACAGCGGGCGCAGCAGCGCCATCGGCAGCGCCTCGGCGGGCAGGCCGACCGCGGCGGTGAAGCCGCCGATCGCGCCGACGACGTAGTCCATCGCGCCGCTGGCGCGGAACATGCCGACCGCGACCAGGATCGCCACCAGGTACGGGATGATCCGCACCGCCACCTCGAAGCCGTCGCGCGCCCCCTCGACGAAGCACTCGTAGACCCGCACCCGGCGCGCCACGCCGTAGCCGAGCAGCGCGACCGCCAGGCCGGGGACGATCCACGGCCCGACCAGGGCGCCGAACACCACCGCCAGCGGGATCAGCGCGACCAGCGCCAGCAGCGCCAGGTAGGAGACCCACGCCGCGTAGCCGGTGGAGGGCGCCTCGGGCAGGCTCGCCGCGGTGTCGGCGAGTGGCGTCGCCGCGCCGGCCTCCGCGCGCGCGGCGGCGACGTCGCCGAGCGGCCAGCGGCGCTGCAGCAGCTTGGCGCTGACGATCGCCACCGTGGTGGAGCAGAGCGTTGCGAACAGCGTGGTCGGCAGGATCCCGGCCGGGTCGGCGGAGCCGGCCGCGGCGCGCAGCGCGATCACCCCGGTCGGCAGCAGCGTCACGCTCGAGGTGTTGATCGCCAGGAACAGCGCCATCGCGTTGCTCGCGGTGCCGCGGTGCGGGTTCAGCGTGTCCAGCGCCTGCATCGCGCGGATCCCGAACGGGGTCGCCGCGTTGCCGAGGCCGAGCGCGTTGGCCGACAGGTTCATCACCATCGCGCCCATCGCCGGGTGGTCGGCCGGCACCTCCGGGAACAGCCGCACCAGCAGCGGGCGCAGCAGCCGCGCGATCACCAGCAGCAGCCCGCCGGCCTCGGCCACCTTCATCAGGCCGAGGAAGAAGGCCATCACCCCGACCAGCCCGAGCGCCAGCGTCACCGCCCCCTTGGCCGCGTCGAGGATGCCGTTGCCGAGCACCGCCATCGGCGCCAGCGCCTCGGGCGAAGGCGCCACCCAGGTCAGCTGGTGGTAGCCGGTGACCACGAAGGCGAGCGCGATCAGCGCGAAGAAGACGGTGTTCATCGGGGCTGGGTCCTTGCGCCGGGAGTCTAGCAGCCGTCTGGCGCTGGCCGCCGGGCGCTCAGCCGAGCGCCGCGGCGACCTGGGTCAGCGCCGCGCCGCAGTCGGCCGTCACCTTCAGCGCCAGCAGGGCGTCGGCGCGCGTGCGGCCGAGGTTCAGCGCGGCGATCGGCAGCCGGCGCTCGGCGGCCGCGCGGGCGAAGCGGAACCCGGAGTAGACCATCAGCGACGAGCCGGCGACCAGCAGCGCGTCGGCTCTCGCCAGCGCGGCCAGCGCGCGCTCGACCCGCGTCCGCGGCACGCCCTCGCCGTAGAACACCACGTCGGGTTTCAGCAGGCCGCCGCAGGCCTCGCAGCCGGGGACCGCGAAGGTGCCGAAGGGGGCGTGCTCGAGGTCGGCGTCGCCGTCGGGCGCCGTGCCGGCGGCGAGCCCGGCGAAGCCCGGGTTGTCGGCGACCAGCCGGGCCTGCAGCGCGGCGCGCGGGGTCGCCGCGCCGCAGCCCAGGCAGACCACGCGGTCGAGGCGGCCGTGCAGGTCGAGCACCTCGCGCTGCCCGGCGGCCCGGTGCAGGCCGTCGATGTTCTGCGTCACCCGCGCGTGCACGCGCCCGCCGTGCTCGAGCCGTGCCAGCGCGAGGTGCGCCGGGTTCGGCCGGGCGCGGCTGAAGCTCTGCCAGCCGACCAGGCTGCGTGCCCAGTAGCGCTGCCGGGTCGCCGCGCTGCGGACGAAATCGGCGTACTGCACCGGCGGTTGGCGCTTCCAGGCGCCGTCGTG
>DATCZX010000275.1:0-2478 GCA_036525695.1 Gammaproteobacteria bacterium
GCGGTCGCCCCCGACGGCGTCCGCGTGGCGCCGGCGGCGCTGGCCTTCGACCTGCCGGTGATGCTCGCGGTGGCCGTGCTCTGCCTGCCGGTGTTCCTGACCGGCCACCTGATCGCGCGCTGGGAAGGGTGGCTGTTCCTCGGCTACTACGTCGCCTACGTCGCGCTGCTGGTGCTCGACGCCAGCGGCCACGCGGCGCGCAGCGGGCTGGCCGGCGCGCTGCTCTGGGTGGTCATCCCGCTGACCCTGCTGACCCTGGCGGTCAGCGTGACCCGGCACCTGCGCAGCCCGCGCGGCGCCGGCTGAGCACCCGCAGCGCCGGCCCTGGCGGCCGCGGTGCGGTTCCGCTGTCAGCGCACCCCACCGGTGCCGCTGCCGACCCCGGGCCTGGCTGCGCCTCCGGCTGATCCGCGCGCGCTTGACCCGTGCCATTGGCCGGCGCCCGCGGCGGGGGCATGCTGGGCGCGGTCGAGGCTGCTGGAGGGACGGCGATGACGCAGGGCACGGTGATCGAACTGGAGGCCGACGACGGCCACCGGCTGGCCGGCTGGCTGGCCGAACCGGAGGCGCCGCGCGCCGGCGTGGTGATCCTGCAGGAGATCTTCGGGGTCAACGCGCACATCCGCGCGCTGGTCGAGCGCTACGCCGCGCACGGCTACCGCGCGCTCGCCCCGGCGCTGTTCGACCGCGCCGAGCGCGGTGTCGAGCTCGGCTACGACCAGGTCGAGGCCGGGCGCAGCATCGTCGCCGGGCTCGACCTGGAGAAGGTGGTGATGGACATCGCCGCGGCCACCGACCGCGCGCAGTTCGGCAACGGGGTCGCCGTGGTCGGCTACTGCTGGGGCGGCGCGCTGGCCTACGTCGCCGCCGGCGAGCTGCCGGTCGACTGCGCGGTCGATTACTACGGCACGCGCGTGCTGGAGTGGCTGCAGCGGCGCCCGCACTGCCCGGTGCTGTTCCACTTCGGCGCCGACGACCCGACGCTGCCACCGGCCGCGGTGCAGCGCATCGGTGCCGCCAACTCGCACTGCCCGGCCTACGTCTACCCGGGCGCCGGCCACGGTTTCAACTGCGACCAGCGCGCCAGCTACCACGCCGAGAGCGCGGCGCTGGCCGAGCAGCGCACGCTCGAGTTCATCGCCCGCTACACCGGTTAGCCGCCGGCCGCTTCAACCGCCCGCTGCGGGCTCCCGGCAGCGCAGCAGGTTCATCGCGCGCATGCTCATCACCACCTCGCGCTGCTGGTTCAGCACCTCGATCAGCGAGTGCACCAGGCCGCGGTCGGGCTTCGACGCCGAGCGCCGCGCCGCGGTCACGGTGACGCGCAGCGAGAGCACGTCGCCGGGGCGCACCGGCCGCGGCCAGCGCAGCTCGTCGACGCCGGGCGAGCCGAGGCTCGACGCCGGCGACAGGAAGTGCTCGGCCAACATCCGCATCATCAGGCCGCCGGTGTGCCAGCCGCTGGCGATCACGCCGCCGAAATGGGTGGCCCGGGCCGCCGCCGGGTCGACGTGGAACGGCTGCGGGTCGAACTGCGCGGCGAAGGCGACGATCTCGGCCTCGCTGACCGCGACGCGGCCGCACTCGAGCACCGCGCCCGGCGGGTAGTCCTCGAAGTAACGCTCGACGGGTGGGCTGGCAGGCATGCACGGCTCCGCTGCTGGACCGCGTGCATGGTAGCGCAGCGGCGCGCTGGCGCGGCGCGGGATGCTATCCTCGCGACCCCGGCAGGCGCCGCAGGTCCGGCGCGAGACGAGGCAGGCAGCGATGAGCAGCGAGTACCAGGTGCGCGATCCGGCGTTCGCCGCGCGGGTGCGCGACAGCTTCGCCCGGCAGGGCTTCATGCGCTACCTCGGTGCCGAGCTGGCGCACGTCGCGCCGGGCGAGTGCGAGATCGTGCTGCCCTACCGCGAGGAGCTGTCGCAGCAGCACGGCTTCTTCCACGGCGGGGTGATCGCGACGCTGGCCGACAACGCCGGCGGCTACGCCGGGTTCAGCCTGATGGCGGCCAGCGACTCGGTGCTGACGGTCGAGTTCAAGGTCAACATCCTCGCCCCCGGCCACGGCGAGCGGCTGCTGGCGCGGGCCCACGTCAAGCGCGCCGGGCGCACGCTGACGGTGGCGCAGACCGACATCCTGGTGCTGCGCGACGGCCGCGAGACGCTGTGCGCGACCGCGCTGCAGACGCTGATGCGGCTCGCCGACCGCAGCGACGGCCCGGTCGGCTGAGCGCCGTCGCGGCGGCCGCGCAGGCATGACCCCAGCCGAGCCCCAGCTGCCGGAGGCGAGCGAGCTGCTGGCGCTGGTCGTCGGCCTGGTCGCCGAGCTGCGCCCCGGCGCGCCGCCGCCGGCCGCCGACCTCGACGCCAGCCTCGAGCGCGGCTACGGCCTCGACAGCCTGTCGCGGGTCGAGCTGCTGCTGCGCATCGAGCAGCACTGGGGCGTCGAGCTGCCGGAAGGCGTGCTGGCCAGCGCCGA
>DATCZX010000276.1:0-2224 GCA_036525695.1 Gammaproteobacteria bacterium
AGCCGGGCTTCCTGGTCGGCGGCGTGCCGCTCGATTTCGGCTGCTCGGCGCGCCTCGGCAGCGCCCCGTTCTTCGTCGTCGAGGCCGACGAGTACGACACCGCCTTCTTCGACAAGCGCTCGAAGTTCGTCCACTACCGCCCGCGCACCGCGGTGCTGAACAACCTCGAGTTCGACCACGCGGACATCTTCCCCGACCTCGCCGCGATCCAGCGCCAGTTCCACCACCTCGTGCGCACCGTGCCCGGCAACGGCCTGCTGGTGCTGCCGGCCGCCGACGCGGCGCTCGACGCGGTGCTCGCGCAGGGGTGCTGGACCCCGGCCGAGCGGCTCGCGCTGGACGGCGCCGACGGCGCGACCTGGCGGGCGGTCGACCTCGCGCCGGGCGAGGCGGCGTTCGCCGTCCTCTGCGCCGGCCTCCCGGTCGGCCGCGTCAGCTGGGCGCACAGCGGCCGCCACAACGTCGCCAACGCGCTGGCCGCGCTGGCCGCCGCGCGCCATGCCGGGGTGCCGCCGGCGCTCGGGGTCGAGGCGCTGTGCAGCTTCCGCGGGGTCAAGCGCCGGCTGGAGGTGCGCGGGGTGGTCGACGGGGTCACCGTCTACGACGATTTCGCCCACCACCCGACGGCGATCGCCACCACGCTGGCCGGGCTGCGCGGGCGCGTCGGCGGCGCGCGCATCGCCGCGCTGCTCGAGCCGCGCTCGAACACCATGCGCCTCGGCCACCACGCGCAGACCCTCGCACCCGCGCTCGCGGGCGCCGACCGCGTGCTGCTGTTCCAGCCGCCGGACCTCGGCTGGGACCTCGCTGGCGTCGCCGCCGAACTCGGCCCCGGTGCCACGCTGCACGGCGATCTCGACGGCCTGGTCGCGGCCGCCTGCGCCTGGGCGCGGCCCGGCGACCACCTGCTGGTGATGAGCAACGGCGGCTTCGGCGGCATCCACGGTCGCCTGCTCGCCGCGTTGCAAGGAGCCTCCCGACAGGGCTAAATTCGGCCCACCGGGCGGCCGGGAAGGCCGCTGCAGCAGGGGAAGGAAACGTGCGCCACCACGGCAGGCCCATGGAGTGGAACGCGTCGCTGTCGGTCGGCGTGGCCGCCATCGACGACCAGCACCGCGAACTGCTCGACCTGTTCAACCTGATCGCGGGCGAACTCGAGAACCAGCCCGACAGCTGCCCGGACGAGCTGGTCCAGCGCCTGCTGACCACGGCCCGCGAGCACTTCCGCGACGAGGAGGCGCTGCTCGCGCGGGCCGGCTACCCCGCGCTCGAGCAGCACGCCGCCGAACACGAGCAGCTGATGGCGCGGCTGACCATGCTCGCCGTGCTGTGCGGCCGCCACGAGGCCAGCCCGCGGCTGCTGGAACTGCTGATCGACTGGCTCACGGAGCACATCTTCCAGCACGACATGCCCTACAAGCCCCACCTGGCCGGCACGAGCTGAGGGGCCGTGGCACAACCCCCCGCAGCCTACCTCGAGTGGACCCCGGAGATGCTGCTCGGCGTCGATGCGTTCGACCGCGAGCACCGGGAACTGGTCGAGACCATCAACCGACTGCACCGGCTGCTGCAGCAGGCGGCCCCGGAGGGGCAGCTGGTGGTCGAGGTGGAGCGGCTGATCGAGCAGGCCGAGCGCCACTTCAGCCACGAGGAGCAGGTGCTGCGCTGGCACGGCTGTCCCAACCTGCGCCTGCACCAGCGCGAGCACGACGAGCTGCTCGAGGACGTCAGGGCGCTGCGCCTGGTCACCGGGGACGTGGTCGCCGCCGGGGACGTGATGCGGATGCTGGGCGACTGGCTGGTCGACCACATCGTCAACTTCGACCGCCCGTACCGCGGCTACCTCGACGGCAAGCCGCTACCTGAGGACGGTGGCGGGCCCGGCTAGCGCCGTTCCCGCCGGGTCCTCGCGCACCCGCCAGTCGCTCCGCATCGCTGCCACCAGGGCGGCCAGCGCCTCCGCCGGCGCCGCCTCCGTGCGCGGGTAGCTGAACAGCCCGAGCGGGTGCGCGATCCGCTCGCGGCCGAGGTAGCCGACCCACACCGGCACCGCGCCGGGCTCCAGGCGCACGCCGCTGTCCCACAGCCGCAGCACGTCGCGCGACGCGCCGGCGGCAGCGCCCTGCACCAGGCGCAGCGGCTCGAACTGGCCCGCCAGCACCTGCGGCAGCGGCGGCAGGTCGTCTAGCCGGGCGCCCGGGTTCAGCCACTGCAGCGCGCCCAG
>DATCZX010000277.1:0-4387 GCA_036525695.1 Gammaproteobacteria bacterium
CGGCCGACGCGGCCCTCGCGGTACAGCGCCGCCGCCTCGATCAGCCGGTCGTAGTACTCCAGCCCGGTGGCCAGCACCACCGCGGCGTCGGCGCGCGGCGGCGCGTCGTCGCGGACCAGGAAGCGCCCGGCGGCGCCGAGCAGCGGCTGCGCCAGCAGCGCGACTCCCGCCAGCAGCAGCAGGGTGACGACGCCCGAGAGCAGCAGCCGGCGTGCGCGCACGGTTCAGCTCCGGCTGGCGATCGCCACGCCGACCGCGGTCAGCGCGATGCCGGCGACGCTGGCCGGGCCGAGGGTCTCGCCGAACAGCGCGTAGGCGAACAGCGCGGTGGCCGATGGCACCAGGAAGAACAGGCTCGCCACCCGCGACGCGGCGCCGTGGCGGATCAGCAGGATCAGCAGCGACACCGCGCCGAGCGACAGCACCAGCACCAGCCAGCCGAGCGCGAACAGGAACTCGCCGCTCCAGTCGATCGCCATGCTCTCGGTCAGCGGCGCGAGCAGCGCCATCACCGCGGCCGAGGCGGCGAACTGCACCACCGAGCCGGTGCGCAGGTCCATGCTGCCGCCGTGGCGCTTCTGGTACAGCGTGCCGGCGGTGATGCCGAGCACCGCGATGCCCGCCGGCAGCACGCTGCCCAGCGTGGCCTGGTCGAGGCTCGCCTTGTCGGCGACCACCAGGAACACGCCGGCGAAGCCGAGCAGCAGGCCGAGCCACTGCCGCGGGCTGACCCGTTCGCCCAGGTAGGGCGCGGCCAGCACCGCCGTCAGCAGCGGCTGCAGGCTGGTGATCAGCGCCGCGGTGCCGGCCGGCAGGCCGCGGTGGATGGCGATGAACACCCCGCCGAGGTAGGTCGCGTGGATCAGCAGGCCGGCGATCGACAGGTGCAGCAGCTGGCGCGGCTCGGTCGGCCAGCGCGCGCCGGTGAGCACGGCGATGCCGCCGAGGATCAGGCACACCAGCAGGAAGCGGATCAGCAGGAAGGTCAGCGGCTCGGCGTAGGGCAGGCCGTACTTGGCGCCGATGAAGCCGGTGCTCCAGAGCAGCACGAACAGCGCCGGGGTCAGCGCCACCCAGGCCGGTTGCGACGCGCCCGCGACGGGGCGGTTCACTGCGCCGCGTCGCGGCTGCCGGCCGCCTGCTCGCCGCGCTGCACGCCGGTCAGCTCGAGCAGCAGGCGGCGGCCGTCGCCATCCTTGCGCTCGATCCGCACCGGCAGGAAGTCGAGCGCCTCGGCGTGCCAGAACAGCGTGCCGACCCGCTTGCCGAGCCGCTGCCGCAGCAGCACGCGGGTGGCGAAGCTGCCGGCCGCGGTGACCACCTGCTCGCGGCCGCGCTCGAGGTGGCCGTAGCGCTTGAGCTTGCCGCCGTCGGCGACCGGGTAGGCGTCCCGGAGCGCGTCGGCGGCGAGGTCGGCGGCGACCGCCAGCACCAGGCTGTGCTTGTCCAGCGCATCCGCCGGCAGCTCCATCTGCCACGCCTTGCCGTTGACCGTGTTGGTGGCGCGGCCGGCGGTCCAGTCGAAGGCGATGTCCACCTCGCGGTCGCGTCCCAGGCCGACGCGGCGGAAGCGGTAGTGCAGCGGGCGCAGCTGCTCGCCGGACAGCTCCAGCCGGGTGCGCTCCTCGATGGTGCCGCTGACCAGCGAGACCAGGAAGCCGGAGGGGATCAGCCGGGAGACGAAGTCGTAGCCCCCCTCGGGGTGGCGGGCGAGGGTCTGCACCAGCTCGCCGATCTCGGTGCCGTCGCTGCTGAGCCGGAAGGTCATCCGGTACGGGGTCGGCTCGGCCGCCAGCGGTGCCGCCAGCAGCAGCGCCAGCAGCCACGCGGCGCCCGGCGCCGCTCGCCGCCGCCGCGCGCGTGACGGTGCCGGATCGTTCAGCGCGCCGGCTCCAGCAGGCGCGGTGCTGCCAGCGGCGTGCCGTCGAGCAGCACGCGCCGGCCGGCCAGCCGCACCCGCCCCGCGGCGATCCAGCGCACCGCCTCCGGGTAGAGCCGGTGCTCCTGTTCCAGCACGCGCGCCGCCAGCCGCGCGGCGCTGTCGCCCGGCTGCACCGGCACGCGGGCCTGCAGGAACACCGGGCCGCCGTCGACCTCGTCGGTGACGTAGTGGATGCTGGCGCCGTGTTCGGGGTCGCCGGCCGCGAGCACGCGGGCGTGGGTGTGCAGGCCGGGGTAGGCCGGCAGCAGCGACGGGTGGATGTTGAGCATGCGCCCGCGGTAGTGCTGCACGAAGGCCGGGGTCAGCACGCGCATGAAGCCGGCCAGCAGCACCAGGCGCGGGGCGAAGCTGTCGACCAGCGCGGCCAGCGCGGTGTCGAACGCGGCGCGCGTGGCAAAACCGCGGTGGTCGAGGACGCGGCCCGGGATGCACGCGCGGGCCGCGCGCTCGAGGCCGAAGGCGTCGGCGTTGTTGCTGATCACCGCGCGGATCGCCAGCGGCAGGCCGCCGTCCGCGGCGGCGTCGATCAGCGCCTGCAGGTTGCTGCCGTTGCCCGAGATCAGCACCACCGCGGGCAACCGTTCCGGCGCTGCCGTCACCGTGCCGGGCCTCCGTGGACCAGCGTCTCCGGCTCGCCGTCGGTCGCCTCCACGCGGCCGATCACCCGGCCGGGCACCCCGGCCGCGCGCAGCTCGGCGAGCGCCGCGTCGGCCGCCCGCGCAGGCACGATCGCGACCATCCCGATGCCGCAGTTGAAGGTGCGGTACATCTCGCGCTCGTCGATGCGCCCGTGCTGCTGCAGCCAGCGGAACACCGGGGGCCACGCCCAGCTGGCAGCGTCGAGCACCGCGCGGCAGCCCTGCGGCAGCACCCGCGGCACGTTCTCGAGCAGGCCGCCGCCGGTGATGTGGGCCAGCGCGTGGACCGGTTGCGACTGCAGCAGCGCCAGCAGCGGCTTGACGTAGATCCGCGTCGGCGCGAGCAGGGCGTCGCCGAGGGTGGCCTCGCCGAGCGGCTGGCCTAGGTCGCTGCCCGCGTGCTCGAGCACGCGGCGGATCAGCGAGTAGCCGTTCGAGTGCGGGCCGCTGGAATCGAGCCCGAGCAGCAGGTCGCCGGGCTGCACCCGGCTGCCGTCGAGCAGCGCGTCGCGCTCGACGATGCCGACGCAGAAACCGGCGAGGTCGTAGTCGCCGGCGGCGTACATGCCGGGCATCTCGGCGGTCTCGCCACCGACCAGCGCCGCGCCCGCCTGCGCGCAGCCGGCGGCGATGCCCTCGATGACCGTCGCCGCGCGCGGCACGTCGAGGTGGCCGGTGGCGAAGTAGTCGAGGAAGAACAGCGGCTCGGCCCCCTGCACCAGCACGTCGTTGACGCACATGGACACCAGGTCGATGCCGTTGGTGTCGTGGCGGTCGCGCTCGATCGCCAGCTTCAGCTTGGTGCCGACGCCGTCGGTGCCGGAGACCAGCACCGGGCGGCGGTAGCGCTCGAGCGGCAGCTCGAACAGCGCGCCGAAGCCGCCGAGCCCGGTCAGCACCTCGGGGCGGGTGGTGCGCGCGACGGCCGGCTTGATCCGTTCGACCAGCGCCTCGCCGGCATCGATGTCGACGCCGGCGGCGCGGTAGGTGAGCCCGGGCGCGGCGTCGGCGCCGGCAGCGGGCGAGGGGACGTGGGGGGGCTGGCTCACTTCGGCGGGACCCGCGGCGGAGAAAAGTGCGGCGATTCTACCAGAGCGGGCCGCGGCCGCGGGGCCGCCGCGTTGCCGCCGGGCAGCTGGCTGGACGGCGGCGGGAGGCTGTGCGAGGATGCCGGCACCCACTCGCGCAGCGACACTTCCCGGCGCTCGCGCCGCCGTCCCGAGGCAGCCTGGCGACTCCTCACGATGCGATTCCCCCACCTGCTCGCGCTGCTCTGCCTGGTCGTCGCGCAAGGCGCTGCCGCCGGCCTCTACGATGCCGACGCCGAGGTCGCCGACAGCGGCGAGGCGCAGCGCGCGGCCGGGGTGACCGCGGCCTTCGCCGGGGTGCTGACCAAGGTCACCGGGCGCCCCGACGCCGCCTCGTGGGAGGCGTGGCCGAGCCTGCGCGACGCGGCCCAGGGGCTGGTCACCCAGTACCGCTACCAGACCGAGGCCCCGCCCGCCGCGCTGGGCACCGACGTGCTCAACCCGCGCACCCGGCTCTGGGTGCAGTTCGACGCCGCGGGCGTGCAGCAGCTGCTGCTGCGCGAGCAGCTGCCGCTGTGGGGCGAGGCGCGCCCCACCACGCTGCTGCTGCTGGCGATCGAGGACGGCGCGGAGCGTTTCCTGTTCACCCCCGAGCGGCTGCCCGCGCTGCAGGCCGCGCTGCAGTCCGCGCGGGCGCGGCGCGAGATCCCGCTGCTGCAGCCGTTGATGGACCTCGAGGACACCGAGGGCTTCCGCTTCACCGACGTCTGGGCCGGTTT
>DATCZX010000278.1:0-3929 GCA_036525695.1 Gammaproteobacteria bacterium
ACCCGTTGCGCAGCGGGCGTGCCGACAGCGTCCACCGGGCCGGGCGCTCGGTGGCCGGCTGGTGCGTCTCGGAGGAGCAGGCCGGCGACCTCTGGGAGCACCTGGTCGACCCGGCGCGGATCCACGAGCTCTGAGCCGCCCCTGGCGACCGCCTCAGCAGTCGACCGCGTACAGCGGCACCAGCATCTCGCCACGGCTCATGCCGCCGTGGTTGCCGGTCATGAAGTGCGGGGGCTCGCCCGGCAGCGGTGCGGCGAAGGCGTGGCGGTCGCGGCCGAGCAGCAGGTAGTCGGCGACCCGCCCGGCGAGCGCCGGGTGCGGCATGCCCGGCCCGAACACCGCGTGCTCCAGGAACCACTCGCCGTCGACGCAGTGCACCGCCTCGCCCAGCTCCGCCTCGACCAGGTCGAGGAAGCGCCCGACCCGGCGCGGGCGCACGAAGCAGGCGGCGTGGCCGGCATCGCCGCAGGGCAGCGTGGCCAGGCAGTCGTAGAACCCGGGCACCGCGGCGAGGTCGATGCGCTGCTCCGGCGGCGTGTCGTGGATGCCGTGGTCCGCGGTCACCACCAGGGTGACGCCGCGCCCGTGCAGCCGCTCGCGCAGCGCGGCCAGCGCGTCGTCGATCTCGGCCAGGTGGGCCAGGGTCGCCGGGTGCGCGACGCCGTGCTCGTGGCACAGGCTGTCGTGCAGCGGCCAGTAGACGCAGGCCAGCCCCGGTTCGCTGGCGGCGGTGCTGGCGTCGACCGCCGCCTGCAGGCCGGCCAGCGTGTCGAAGGCGACGACCCGGTCCCAGCGGGTGCCGGCCCGCGAGAAGCGGCTGTGCGGGATCACCCCGTACGAGAGCTGGGCGCGCCGCTGGGGCACGCTGTCGAGGTGCGAGCGCAGCCGCAGGTAGCCGCCCAGGTCGAAGTCGGCCGGCGCGAACTCGGCCCCGGTGCGCGACTGCGAGGTCAGGATGGTGCTGACCATGCCGAGGTCGGGCAGGTTCAGGTGCCAGCTGAGGATCGCGTGCTCGGCCGGGCTGCAGCCGGTCAGGAAGGTGGTCACCGCGGCCGCGGTGGTGGCCGGGAACACCGTGCTCAGCGGGCTCCATGACAGGGCGCCGAGGAACGGCGACCCCGGCCGCTGCGCCAGGTAGTGGCGCAGCTGCCCGGCACCGAGGCCGTCCACGCACAGGCAGACCAGGTGCCGTGCCGCGGCCAGCCGCTCCGGCGGCAGCGCCGCCAGCGGCTGGTGCGGCGAGTCGCCGCCGCGGGCGCGGATGATCGACGCCATCAGGTTGACGATGGTCCGGTCCGGGTGGTCCGGCAGGTAGAGCCCGGCGAGCGGGCCGGCGTCCAGTTGCGGCATCGGCGTGGTCAGCGAGGGGCAGGCCACAGGATAGCAGTTCGGGGCTGGCATCTCGGGCGTGGCTGGTTCAGGATGGTGCGAGGCAAGGGGTACGGTTCGTGCGCAGCATCAAGAGCTTCATCCTGGCCACCGCGCTGATCGTGGCGCTGGCGCTCTTCGCCGGCACCTACCTGGTGGTTTCCGGGCTCTACGGGAACACCGTGCGCGACGACGCGGAGCAGACCGCGCAGCTGGTGGCGCGGCAGACCTTCAACGCGATGTTCGAGGTGATGCGGCTGGGCTGGACCCGGGAGCAGCTGGAACGCTTCCTCGAGCAGACCCGGCGCGCCTTCGGCGAGTCGTCGATCGAGCTGGAGATCTACCGCGGGCCGCTGGTCGAGGCGCTCCACGGCCGCATCCAGCAGCCGCCGTTCGACCGCCGCATCCTCGACGCCTTCAAGAGCGGGGCGGGCGGCACCAGCGACGACGACGGCCTGCTGCGCACGCTGCACCCGCTGCTGGCCGGCGCCGAGTGCCTGCGCTGCCACGCCAACGCCAAGGCCGGCGACGTGCTCGGCGTGATCGAGGTGCGCCAGGACCTGGGCCCGCTGCTCGATGCCGCCCACGACCGCTTTCTCGGCGCCTTCGCGCTGGTGATCCCGGCGGCCCTGCTGGTCGCCGGCGGCATGGCGCTGTTCATCACCCGCCGCCTCGGCCACGCCTTCGGGCGGCTGCGCGAGAACATCCAGGGGGTCAACCGCGTCGCCGACCTGACCCAGCTCACGGCCGGGGGCATGGACCTCGCCTTCTCCGAGTTCAACGAGGTGGTCGACGAGGTCGACCAGCTCGCCAAGCGCCTGCGCGACATCGCGGTCGACCGCGACCTGCTCGAGTTCGAGATCAGCCTGCTGGAGAAGTTCATCATCACCTCCGACGTGGTGCGCGACTGGCGCGAGTACATCAACCGGCTGCTGCTCGAGATCAACCACGTGATCCCGACCTACGCCCTGTTCTCGATCTTCAAGCTCGAGGAGGAGAACTTCGACCTCGAGATCTTCTGGCGCGGCGAGCCTGCGCAGGAGTCGCGCGAACTGCTCGAGGGGGTGGTGCGCAAGGCGATCGAGGGCAACCAGATGTTCGGCGGGCTGGCGCAGATCACCATCCGGCACAACGTCGCCGACAGCGAGGCGTCGCTGCACCACGTGGCCGCGGACGACCTGCTGGTGGAGACCAAGACCCTGCTGCTCGAGCGGCCGAAGATCGGTGGCATCGTCGGCATCGGCGTGCAGGCAGACAGCGCGCGCGACCCGTCGCGCCTGCTGGTGGTCGAGAGCATCCTGTCGACGCTGCTGAACGTGGTCGGTTCGGTCAAGGCGATCTACCGCTACACCCGCGATCTCGAGTACTACGCGACCCGCGACCCGCTGACCGAGATGTACAACCAGCGCATGTTCTGGGAACTGGTCGGCTACGAGGTCGGCCGCGCGCGCCGGGGCGAGTACAAGTTCGCGGTGATGGTGGTCGACTTCGACAACTTCAAGGCGATCAACGACTCGCACGGCCACGGCTTCGGCGACCAGTGCCTGCAGCAGTACGCGAGCACGATCCGCGGCGCGCTGCGCCGGCCGGACATCCTCGCCCGCTACGGCGGCGACGAGTTCGTCGCGATCCTGCCGGATACCGCGAACGAGCAGCCGTACACCGCCGGCGAGCGCGTGCGCAAGGCGGTCAACGAGCTGCAGCTGGAGGCGCCGGACGGCAGCCGGGTCAAGGCCAGCGTGTCGATCGGCATCGCCGTCTACCCCGACCACGCGAGCGAGCCCAAGGACCTGTTCCTGTTCGCCGACAACATGATGTACAAGGCCAAGCGCGAGGGTAAGGACCGCCTCAGCGTGCCGACCAGCGACGACGTCGTCGCGGTGTTCCGGCGCATCGGCGAGAAGGGGCTGATGATCAGCCGCGCGCTCGAGGAGCGGCGCGTGATCCCCTACTTCCAGCCGATCTGCGCCACCGGCGACGGCACCATCGTCGCCCACGAGGTGCTCAGCCGCATCGACCTCGGCGAGGGCGGCACGTTGCTCACCGCGCAGGAGTTCATCGCCACCGCCGAGCAGATGGGGGTGATCCACAAGCTCGACTTCATCGTCATCGAGAAGGCCTTCGCCGCGGCCAGCGCGGGCGGCTACAGCGGGCTGCTGTTCCTTAACCTGTCGCCGCGCAACCTGGTGCTGCGCGACTTCCTGGCCGAGATCCGCCGCCTGGTGCACGAGTACCGCCTGCCGCCCGAGCGCATCGTGTTCGAGATCACCGAGCGCGAGACGGTGCGGAACCTGCAGCTGCTGAAGAATTTCCTCGCCGACCTGAAGGCCGACGGGTTCAAGTTCGCGGTCGACGACTTCGGCTCGGGTTTCTCCTCGTTCCACTACCTGAAGCATTTCCCGATCGACTTCCTGAAGATCGAGGGCGACTTCGTCGTCAACATGCTCAAGGACGCGCGCGATCACGCCTTCGTCAAGAGCATCGCGATGCTCGCGCGCGAACTGGGGATCGTCTCGGTGGCCGAGTACGTCGAGGACCAGGAGATCTTCGATGCCCTGTGC
>DATCZX010000279.1:0-3255 GCA_036525695.1 Gammaproteobacteria bacterium
GCCGGCGAGGCGCAGGCCGAGGCCGTTGTCGAGGCGGCCGCCGACCTCGGCAGCGAGGGCGCGCGTCGCGTCGCTGCCTCCCGTGATGCGCACTTCCAGCAACGGGGTGTCGGTGTCGCGGGTGACGATGTTGATCACGCCGCCGACCGCCTGGTCGCCGTAGAGCGCGCCGGCGGAGCCCTGGACGATCTCGATCCGCTCGACGTCGTCGAGCGCGATGCTGGCGAGGTCAGGGGGGGCAATGTCGGTGTTGTTGAGCCGGCGGCCGTCGACCAGCACCAGGGTGTTGCTGCTCGAGCTGTCGCCGCCGAAGCCGCGCAGGCCGACGCTGGTGCGGCTGCCGTCGCCGTAGTAGTCGTGCAGCTGGACCGTGCCCTGGCCGCGCAGCAGCTCGGCGAGCTGCGTGGCGCCGCTGGCCTCGATCTGGTCGCGGGTGATCACCGTGATACTGGCCGGGGTGGTCACCGCGCTCTGCGCCGAGCGGGTGGCGCTGACCACCACCGGGGGCACGCTCAGCGGTGCGTCGGCGGCGGCCGCGGCGAGCGGCAGGGCGAGCACGGCGAGGGCCGCGGCCGCGGGGCGGGCAAGGTTCACTGTTCTGCTCCTGTCGGTGCGCACACCCGCGCACATGGCTTGTGCCGGGTGGGGACAGGAGCTGGGGCAAGCTGGGTGGCGCCTGCCGGAGCCGCCCGCCGCGACACCCGAATCAGTGTCACGGGCCGGTCTCCGGACTCGCGAATGGGCCGTGGGGCCCCGGACCGGCGCCTTCCCATGCCGAAGCACAGTGGCAGATGCCGAGCCTGGTTCGCCTACCGTTGCGGGGGCAGTGCCGGGTTTGCCTGTCGGCTCACCGGCTTCCCGTTTCATCCCCGGGCCTGAGGCCCGGGAACACCCGTGACGCGGCCACTCTAAAGGTGGGCTTGGAACAGCGTCAAGCGGAATCCGCGCCCTGCGCGAGGTGCGGGGCGAAGGCCATGTCGCTGTGCAGGATGTGGTCCAGCAGCCAGTCCTTGAGCAGCACCATCACGTGCGGGTTGAGCTCCAGCGTGCCCGCGCGGTAGCGCTGCTCGTACTCCTCGACCTGGCGCAGCAGCTCCAGGTGCTCCTTGCGGTGCGCCTCGAGCCCGGGGTAGTCGTGGGTCTCGAGCAGCCGCTCCTCGTGGTCGAAGTGGGCCCGGGTGGACTGGATCAGCGCGCGCAGCGCGAGGTCGACCAGGTCGCGCGGCTCGTGGTTGCCGACCGCGCGGGTCAGCTCGTTGAAGCAGTCGATCAGCACCTCGTGCTGGGCGTCGATCGAGGCGACACCGGTGACCATCTCGGGGCGCATGACGACCTGGGTCATGCGTGCTCCCGGGCGGGCGAGGATCGTAACGGCCTGTCGTGCTGTGCCACGTGGGTGGTCTCGTTGTCGTGTCGCCGGCGGGTGCCCCGAGGCGCCGTGGCCGGTCGCGTGCGGAGCATAATGCCCGTCGTCGGGGCGCCGTGCCAACCGTCGGCGGTCCGCGGGGTGTCGCCGCCGGCCGTCGCCCCGGGTCGCGGTGGCGGGGGCGGGGCTATACTTTCCGGGTTGCCGCGGGTGGTGCCGGCGCGAGGGCGGAGCAGGAGGCGAGATGGCGCGCGAGGAGCTCAAGGTCCCGAAGCAGGAGAACGAGGTCACGCTGTGGGTGCACCCCGAGGGGCGCGTGGTCGGCACCATCTTCCTCAGCTACCGCTACGAGAGCATGCGCCCGCTGGAGCCGGTCGAGGTGCTCAACCAGGAGTCCCACTTCCTGGTGCTGCGCGGCGCCAGCGACGCCGACATCCGCTTCTACAGCAAGGCCGCGATCGTCCGCGTCGACTACGCGGAGCCGGTGCCGGAGAGCGCGCCGGAGCCGCTCGCCTGCCGCCTGCACCTGATGGACGGGGCGCTGGTCGAGGGGGCGATCCACCGCGACCTGCCGCCGGACCAGGCGCGCCTCTACGACTACCTGAACCTCGAGCAGGAGCGCTTCGTCAAGCTGCACGTCGGCCCCGCGGCGGTCTGCCTGGTCAACAAGAGCTACATCGTCCGGGCCGACCCGGCCTGACGCGGGCTGCCCGGCGACATGGGATTCCTGGCCAAGCGGCGGGTCAACCGGGCGGTCGACAGCCTGGTCAGCTCGGGTGGCGGCGAGCGCGGCGCGCTGACCGAGGCGCTGCTGACGCTGCGCGAGCACCCGGAGGAGGCGATCCCGCGGCTGCTCGGGGCGCTGGCGCGCAGCGGGCCGGCCTCGGCCTCGGCGGCGGCGCTGCGCGCGCTGCTCGACGACACCACGCTGCCGCTCTACCTGCCGGCGCTGAGCCAGCCGAACAGCGCCCTCGCGCGCAGCGTGGCCGAGATGCTGGCGCAGGCCGAGGAGCTGCAGCCCGAGCGGCTGGTCGAGCTCTACCTCGACCCGGCGCTGCCCAAGCCGCTGCTGAGCCAGGTGCTGGCCGCGCACCAGTCGCGGTTGCAGCCGATGCAGCTGCTGCGCCTGCTGCCGCGGCTGCCGGAGGAGGCGCGCCCGGCGTTCTTCCGGCTGCTCGAGCAGGTGGTCGACGACGCCAGCCTGGCGGACCTGCTGGCGCTGCTGCAGAGCGGCGACCCCGGGCTGCAGCGCAACGTGGTGCGCGTGCTGCGCCGCTTCGCCCAGCCGGCGGCGCGCGACGCGCTGCTCGAGCTGCTCGGCGCGCAGCACAAGCAGCTGCGCATCGCCGCGCTCGACGCGCTGGCCGGCTTCCGCCTGCCGCTCGACCCGCGGCCGCTGTGCGCGCTGCTGCGCGACCCCGACATCGACGTGCAGGGCCACGCGGTGGAGGCGCTGGCCAGCCGCAACGACCCGGGCGTGGTGCGCCAGCTGCTCGAGCTGCTGCAGGACGAGTCGCAGTACGTGCGCCGCGCCGCGGTCGAGGTGCTGAACCGGGTCGGCACGCCGGAGGCGATCAAGGACCTGATCGGCGCGCTCGAGGACAGCGACTGGTGGGTGCGGGTGCGCGCCGCCGACGCGCTGGGGCAGATCGGCGGCAGCAAGGTGGTCGACGCGGTGATCGCGCTGACCGGCGACCCGGACACCTTCGTGCGCCGCTTCGCGGTCGAGATCCTCAACAGCAACGCCGACCCGCGCGCCCGCGACAGCCTGGTCGCGGCGCTCGACGACAGCGACTGGTGGGTGCGCGAGCGCGCGGTCGACGGCCTCGGCGCGCTGCGCGACCCGACCACGCTGGACCCGCTGCTGGCGCTGCTCGAGCAGGACACCG
>DATCZX010000280.1:0-2506 GCA_036525695.1 Gammaproteobacteria bacterium
CTGCTCCTCGGTCACGCCGAAGAATGGCGTGCGCCCGTCCCATTGCCGGTTGCGCACGACGGCCTCGGCGGAGGTGTAGTAGGCGCTGTTCTTCGGGTCGACGATGCCGTACTGGCTGATGACCTCGGACACGGCGCGCACGGTGGCGGGGTCCTGGCTGCTGGCGAGCAGTGCCTCGGCCGCCGCCATCGCCGCACCTGGGTCGGTCGCGGAGGCCCGGTACACGTCGGCCAGGGCGGCCTGGTCGCGGCGCCGCTCCAGCCGGTCGCGCCTGGCGTCCAGGCTGTTGGCGAGGCCGACCTCGGCGCTGACCATGGCGCGCGCGGTGTTCACCAGGCTGCGCTGGTCTTCCGCGCTCAGCTGCTCCATGGGGTTGTAGTAGCCGACGATGGCGCCGCCCTCGACCAGCGGCGCGCGCACCTTGCCGTCGCGCATCGCCGCCAGGGCGCCGACCTTGTTGCCCGTCTTGTCGAACCAGCCGAGCAGCGTCCCGCGCGCGATCCGCTCCTCCATCGCGATCGCGGCCTTGGCCGTCGTCTGCGGAGAGAACACCGGGTGCCGGTTGCCGAGGTCGTCCTCGACGGTGCTGGAGTAGATGGCGGACAGCCGGGCGCGCACCGCGGCCACGCCCTCGGCGGCGGCGCCGGCCACCTCGCCGTTGCTGCTGAACAGGTCGGCGGACAGGCGGTCGAGTTCGAGCGTCGCGCTGCGCTCCGCGAGGATGGCGCTGGCCTCGGCCTGGGCCTGCTTGGCCTCGATCAGATCCTTGCGCGCATGGGCGATGTAGGGGCGCCCGGTGGCCGTCAGGTAGGCGCGCGCCTGGCCGGCGAACTCCTGCGGCAGGTTCGACGTGACGGTGTTGATGTACTCGCCGAGGGCGCTCGCCAGGCCCTGCGGGTCGCGCGCGTTCGCCGCGGCCAGCTCGTCCACCCTGATCCGCGCGTTGGCCTCCAGGTTCTGAAAGTAGGACTTGATCGCCTGCTGGGTGTAGGCCTCGCCGCGGATGGTCGGCGCGAACATCAGGCCGTCGTTCAGGTCGCCCGAGAAGCCCTTGCGCCACCCGTCGATGGCTGCCTCGGTGTCGAGCGCGTCCTGCCTGCGCAGCTCGATGCGGAACAGGTTGTCGGCCGTCTGCCGCCAGGCGCGCGAGCGGCCCTGGTCGATGTTGATCGCCGGGATGGGCGACATGAGGTCGCCCCGGGTCATGCGCTTCTCGGGGCGGCTAGCCACGGCGGGCGCTCCGGGCGCGGATGGTGTCGCCTCGATTGGCGATGTCGGACAGGCCGGAGAAGATCAGGCTGGTGACGCTGCCGCGGCCGGCGTCCGCTTCGAGCTGGAGCTGCGCCGCGCGGATGCGGGCGTCCCGGCCGCCGACGGTGGTCTCGAACTCCTGCTGCTCCTGCGCCTCCCTGATGCCGGTGTAGACGCTGCCGGTCGGGGCGATGCCTCCGGCGCCGGCGGCGACGACGGACTTCGCGATCCGCGCGTTCAGCTCCTCCAGGGCGCGCAGCTCGTCGAGGCTGGCCTGCGCCTTGATCTGCCCGGCCTGCAGCGTGCGGTCGGCGGCGCTCTGGTTGGCCTGGGCGATGTCGCTGGCGGTGCCGAGCACGTCGCCGATGATGCTCACCTTGTCGAACACGCCCGACAGGATGTCGCCGAAGGAGCCGAGCCCGAGGCTACCGGCGAAGCCCGTCAGGGGGCCGGCGATGGCGGTGCTGGAGGCGGCGGCCGCGGCGGCGGTGCCGTAGAACAGCTCCGGGCCAGTGGCGGCGAGCACGGCCGGGGCGGTGATGAACGGGGTGGCGGCAGCGGCCGTGCCTGCAGCGGCGCCGGTGCCTGCGAACAGTGCGGCCATGGCTTCCATGGGGCGGGCCTCAGTCGGTGCTCTGGTACGTGGTGACAGACAGCAGCAGGAACGGCAGGTGCTGCGTCTGCGTGATCTCGACGCCGTCGTCCCTGCTCCAGCCGAGCACGCCGCCCACCCGCTTGAAGCCGGTGAACAGGGGCGTGGGCTGGTCGAGCAGGGAGGTGCCGAAGCGGCGGAACACCACCATGTTGCCGTTGCACCGGCACTCGGAGGTGCCCCAGAGCTGGAGCAGCACCTCGGGCGTGCGGCGCCGGCGGCCGTGCGTCGGGCCGTTGCCGGCGGGGACCGGGGTCGGCAGCAGCTTGATCCAGAGCTGCGTCTGCCCGTCGGCGTAGGCGGACTCCATGCCGAGGGTAGCCTGGTAGCGGTCCTCCTCGGCCTTCACGTCCGGCCAGGGCAGGCCGACCTGGTAGCTGACATCGCTCGCGCGGGCGAAGGTGACCGAGCCGCCGGAGACGAGCTGCGTGGGCTGCGCCGATCCGTCGAGCACGAGCGCGACCGTCGCGCCTTCGAGGTGGTCGAGGCCGGAGGCGCTCGAGGCCACCCCGCCGGTCACGGCGCAGTCGACGAGCACGTTGAAGTCGAGGCGTTCGAGGTAGCGCGCCGCGATGCCGCCGATGGTGCGCTCGACGACCACGT
>DATCZX010000281.1:0-3653 GCA_036525695.1 Gammaproteobacteria bacterium
CCCGCTTTCGACTGGGCGCGCCTGCGCCGGCTCGCCGCGCTGGACTGAGCGCCCGGCCAGCCCCGCGGCAGGCATGGCGCGGCTGGCTACAATGGTCGCCATCCACGGCCACCCCGACGCGAGACCGCGATGCCCAGCCAGCTCTTCTCCCCGTTCCGCCTCGGCCAGCTCGAACTGCCCAACCGGGTCGTCGTCAGCCCGATGTGCATGTACTCGGCCGACGACGGCAGCGCCAGCGACTGGCACCTGATCCACCTCGGCAGCCTGGCGCTCTCCGGCGCCGGGCTGCTGGTGCTCGAGGCCACCGCGGTCGCCCCCGAGGGCCGCATCACCCCGGGCTGCCTCGGCCTCTACAGCGACGCCAACGAGCAGGCGCTCGGCCGCGTGCTCGAGGCGGTGCGGCGCTACTCGCGGATGCCGCTGGCGATCCAGCTCGCCCACGCCGGGCGCAAGGGCTCGAGCCGGCCGCCGTGGGACGGCGGCCAGCTGCAGCCGGTCGCCGACGGCGGCTGGACCCCGGTCGCGCCGTCCGCGGTCGCCTACAGCGATGCCGAGCCCGCCCCGGCCGCGCTCGACAGCGCCGGCATCGCGCGCATCCGCGACGCCTTCGTCGCCAGCGCGCGCCGCGCCGCCCGGCTCGGCCTCGACGCCGCCGAGCTGCACTTCGCCCACGGCTACCTGGTGCACCAGTTCCTGTCGCCGCTGAGCAACCGCCGCGACGACGCCTACGGCGGCCCGCTGGCCAACCGCATGCGCCTGGCGCTCGAACTGTTCGACGCGGTGCGCGCGGCGTGGCCCGCGGCGCGCCCGCTCGGCGTGCGCATCTCGGCCACCGACTGGGTCGACGGCGGCTGGGATCTCGAGCAGAGCTGCGCCCTCGGCGCGGAGCTCAAGGCACGCGGCTGCGACTGGATCGACGTCTCCTCCGGCGGCCTCTCGCCGCGGCAGCAGATCCCGCTCGGCCCCGGCTACCAGGTGCCGCTGGCGCGGCGCATCCGCGCCGAGACCGGCCTGCCGACCGTCGCCGTCGGCCTGGTCACCGAGCCACGCCAGGCCGAGGCGATCGTCGCCGACGGCGACGCCGACCTGGTCGCGCTGGCGCGCGGCCTGCTGTGGGACCCGCACTGGCCGTGGCACGCCGCCGCCGCGCTCGGCGGCCAGGTCGACGCCCCGCCGCAGTACTGGCGTTCACCGCCGCACGGCGTGCGCGGCCTGTTCCGCGAGGAACGGTTCGGCATGCGCTGAGAGTGACCGCGATGACCGCCGCCCCCGACCGCCTCCGCGCCCTGCTCGCCCGCCCCGGGCTGCAGGTGATGCCGTGCTGCTTCGACGCGCTGTCGGCGCGGATGATCGAGGCGGCAGGTTTCCCGCTGACCTTCATGAGCGGCTTCGCGGTCTCCGCGACCCAGCTCGGCGCCCCCGACACCGGGCTGATCTCCTACGGCGAGATGGTCGAGCAGGGCCGGCGCATCTGCGGCGCGGTGCGCATCCCGGTGATCGGCGACGGCGACACCGGCTACGGCAACGCGATGAACGTCAGGCGCACGGTCGCCGGCTACGCGCGCGCCGGCTTCGCCGCGGTGATGATCGAGGACCAGGTGATGCCGAAGCGCTGCGGCCACACCCGCGGCAAGGCGGTGGTCGGGCGCGAGGAGGCGTGCGACCGCATCCGCGCCGCGGTCGACGCGCGCGCCGAGGAGGCCGACATCCTGATCCTCGCGCGCACCGACGCGCGCCACGGCCACGGTCTCGGCGAGGCGCTCGTGCGCGCGCAGCGCTTCGCCGAGCTCGGCGCCGACATCCTGTTCGTCGAGGCCCCGCGCACGGTCGAGGAGATGCGCACGATCTGCGCCGAGGTGCCCGGCAT
This sequence comes from Gammaproteobacteria bacterium, assembly GCA_036525695.1. Lineage (GTDB taxonomy): Bacteria > Pseudomonadota > Gammaproteobacteria > QNFN01 > QNFN01 > DATCZX01. Next base: position 1,868 of record DATCZX010000281.1, read on the forward strand.
CCAGATGGCCAACATGGTCGAGGGCGGGCACACCCCGGTGCTGCCGGCGGACGAGCTCGAGGCGCTCGGCTACCGCATCGCCGCCTACCCGCTGACGCTGCTCAGCGCGTCGATCCGCGCCATGCAGCAGGCGCTCGCCGCGCTGCACGGCGGCGCTCCGCCGGGCGACGGCCTGCTCGACTTCGAGGAGCTCAAGCGCGTGGTCGGCTTCGACGACTACTACGCCGCCGAGGCGCGCTACGCGCGTGGCGACCCGCCGCCGGAGGGGTAGCAGGCCGGAGTCGGCCGGCGTCGGCGACACGACGCCTCCATCGGCCACGGACCGCCCCATCGGGACCGGCGTGCTGCAGGCCCTGCGTGGGGTGGCCCGTGGTGGGCCGCCCAGTCCCCATCGGGCGCACCGTGCGCGCCGCCTTCCCCGGCGGGTTCAGTCCACTCCACCCCTACTCGTTACCTACCCGCCCTGGCAGGGCCAGCCCGCCACCCCAACCCTGCGGCAGGATTCCGGCGCGGACGTAGCGGTGAAATGTCGACCAGGGCCAGTCGCAGACGCGCTGGGCCAGGCCGTGCCGCACCGGGTTGAAATGGACGTAATCGACGTGCGCGCGGAAATCGGCCTCGTCGTCGATCCGGTGCGCCCAGAATCGCCGCTGCCAGTAACCGGCCGCGGTCGCGGCCGTGGCGGCACCGGCCGCCCGGCGAAAACCCTGGGTGAAACGGCGCTTGAGCAGGCTCCAGCGCCGCGAGTAATCGCGGTCCGCCTGCGGCAGGGTCCACACCGCGTGCAGGTGGTCGGGCAACAGCACCCACGCATCGACCGTGAACGGGTAGCGTTCCCTGCAGTGCGCCAACGCCTCGCGCAGGGCATCGCGGGCCTGGGGCGCCGTGAACAGGCGCTCGCGTCCCGCAGTGACGACGGTGAAGAACCAGCAGTTCCCGGAGTAATCACGCCGGTAGTCAGGCATGCGTCGATTCCCTTCGAAGCGCTTCCAGGATGCCTGCATAACCCAGCCACGGCGATCTGCCAAGCGGTTCCCGTGGATTTACGCGGGCCGATGCGGGCGCGGAGCACCCTGCAGCCCCGGGTTCGATGGCCATAAGGCGGCCCGTGGCCGCCAGCTTCCGCGGTGGGGTGGCGCGCACGGCGCGCCCTATGGGACCGGCGTGCTGCAGGCCCTGCACAGGGCGGCCCGTGGCCGCCAGCTTCCACGGCGGGGTGGCGCGCACGGCGCGCCCTATGGGACCGGCCTGCTGCAGGCCCTGCACAGGGCAGCCCGTGGCCGCCACCTTCCGCGGCGGGGTGGCGCGCACGGCGCGCCCTATCGGGACCGGCGTGCTGGAGGCCCACCATAGGGCGGCCCGTGGCCGCCACCTTCCGCGGCAGGACGGCGCGCACGGCGCGCCCTATCGGGACCGGCCTGCTGCAGGCCCTGCATAGGGCGGCCCGTGGCCGCCAGCTTCCGCGGCGGGACGGCGCGCGCGGCGCGCCCTATGGGACCGGCGTGCTGCAGGCCCACCATAGGGCGGCCCGTGGCCGCCAGCTTCCGCGGCGGGACGGCGCGCACGGCGCGCCCTATCGGGACCGGCGTGCTGCAGGCCCTGCATAGGGCGGCCCGTGGCCGCCATCTTCCACGGTGGGGTGGCGCGCACGGCGCGCCCGATGGGACCGGCCTGCTGCAGGCCCTGCACAGGGCGGCCCGTGGCCGCCACCTTCCGCGGCGGGACGGCGCGCACGGCGCGCCCTATGGGACCGGCGCGCTGCAGGCCCTGCGGAGGGGGGCTGCTC
>DATCZX010000282.1:0-3377 GCA_036525695.1 Gammaproteobacteria bacterium
AGCCCGAACCACGGTGCCGCGGCGCGGTCGACGGTGCACAGCGCGCGGTCGCGGCTGGACGCGGTCACCGGGTAGCGCTCGCCGTGGTAGCGCGGCAGCGTGCCGTCGTCGACCAGCGCGCGGACCACGCCGTCGAGCGCCTCGCTGCGCTCGCGGAAGGCCCAGAAGCGCGGCCGCAGCGCGACCCGCCGCGACGACACCGCGAACACCTCGCCGAAGCGTGCCAGCCGCTCGGCGAACGCGGGCCGCAACCAGCCGACCGCGACCTCGCCGATGGCGAACGGGATGAACTCCGCCGGTTCGTGGCGGTTGCAGGCATCGATGCGCTCGAGCAGGCTCACCGCGCGCGTCCCCCGGCGCGGTACCCCGCGCCGCCGTTGCCACCGTTCATGCGTGCTCCCTGGCCGCCGTTCGCCAGGCTGCATGGTGGCGTGAAGCGGGCCGGCTGAAAAGCCCGCTGGGCAGTCGCGGCGCGCTGTGCTGCAATCGGTGCATGGGACTGGCGCTGGATCACCTGGTGGTCGCCGCGAGCGAGCTCGAGCAGGGCCGTGCGGCGCTCGCCGCGCGCCTCGGCGTGCCGCTGCAGGCGGGGGGCCGGCACGCGGCGATGGGCACCCACAACGCGCTGCTCGGCCTGGGCGGGGAGACTTACCTCGAGCTGATCGCGATCGACCCGCAGGCGCCGGCGCCGGGACGCGCGCGCTGGTTCGGCCTCGACCGGCCGGGGCTGCAGGCGGAACTGGCGCACGGCCCCCGGCTGCTGCACTGGGTCGCCCGCTGCGACGACCTCGAGGCCGCGCTGGCGCGCTGCCCGTGGCCGGCGGGCGAGATCCTGGCAATGGAGCGGGGAGCCTACCGCTGGCGCATCGCCGTCCCGGTCGACGGCGGGCTGCCGCTGGGCGGGGTCGCGCCGACGCTGCTGGAGTGGCGCGGTGCGCAGCCGGCGGCGGCGCTGGCGCGCAGCGGCTGCGCGCTGCACCGGCTCGAGCTGCGGCACCCCGACGCGGCCTGGCTGCGCGGGGTGCTCCGGGAGCTGGGGCTGCAGGGCCCGGTCGACCTGGTCGAGGCCAGCGGGGCGGCGCTGGTGGCCGAGCTGGAGACCCCGCGCGGGCGGGTGCGGCTCGCCTAGCCGGGGGTCACCGGCTGGGCCAGCAGGGCGTGGACGTCGGCGTCGCTGTCGTGCAGGTGCCCGCGGTAGGCGAAGTCGTCGACCAGCACGTGGCCGTAGAGCCAGTTGGTCAGGAAGGCGCGCACGTCGGCGCGCATGGTCTCGTCGGTCTCGTGGATCTCGCCGGCCTGCAGCTGTTCGAGCCGCTGGCGCAGCCGCTGATGCTCGCCGGCGTGGTAGCTGAGCCCGGGGTAGCCGCTCTCGGCCATGACCCGCTCCTCGCGGGCGAAGTGGCCGAGGACGGTGGACATCAGCGCGTCGAACAGGCGATCGACCTGGTCGCGCCCGAGGTGCCGGTCGTGGGCCTCGACCAGGGCGTTCAGCGCCTCGATGATGCTGGCGTGATCGGCGTCCAGCTCGTCGAAACCGACGGTCATGTGCGGTCCCCAGCGCACGCCCAGCGGCGAGCCGTTACCGTCGCCCGTCATGCTCCGTCTCCTTCACCGCCGTTGGGGCTGTTGCCGACCTCTCTGGCCAGCGATTCTGTCAACCCCGGGCGACGGCCGCAACCCCATCAACAGCCGGGTCGCCCGGCCCGATCCCGAGCAGCGCGCGGAAGCCGCCGGGAGGCCCGTCGCGGGCCCCGCCGCGAGCCCGGGACGCCACGCCTCTGCCGTGCCGTGACCGGTTGCTCACCAGTGTGGCGGGGACTCAGCGCCCGGCCCGTTTCAGCAACGGGTCGAGCAGCGCGGCCGGCAGCAGCCGGCGCAGCAGCGCGAACAGGTGGGTCGGCAGCGTCACCGCGTAGCGACGCCGCGGCCGGCGACTCTCCAGCGCCCGGAGCACCGCGCGCAGCACCGCCTCCGGCGGCAGCGTGAACGGGGCCGCCGGGCCGGGCTTCTCGAGGCGCGCCAGCATCCGCGCGTACACCGCGCGGTGGGCGCTGCGCTCGGTATCGACGTGGCGCCGGAACGCGGCCAGCGCGTTGGCGCGGAAGCGGCTCTCGATCGGCCCCGGCTCGATCAGCACCACCTGGACGCCGCTGCCGGCGAGCTCCAGGCGCAGCGTGTCGGTCAGCCCCTCGAGGGCGAACTTGCTGGCGTTGTAGGCGCCGCGCAGCGGCATCGCCACCAGGCCGAGCACCGAGCTGTTCATCAGCACCCGGCCGTGGCCCTGGCGCCGCATCACCGGCAGCACCCGGTTGGTCAGCTCGAGCCAGCCGAACAGGTTGCTCTCGAACTGCGCGCGCAGCGCGGCGCGGGTCAGGTCCTCGACCGCCCCCGGCTGGCCGTAGGCGCCGTTGTTGAACAGCGCGTCGAGGCGCCCGCCGGTGCGCGCGAGCACGGCGTCGACCGCCGCGCCGATCGACGCGCTGTCGTCGAGGTCGAGCCGCAGCGCGTCGGCGAAGCCGGCGGCGCGCAGCGCGTCGACGTCGGCCGGCCGGCGCGCCGTGGCGAACACCCGCCAGCCGCGCGCGCGCAGGCCGTCGGCGACGCAGCGGCCGATGCCGCTGGAGCAGCCGGTGACCAGGATGCTGCGCGCTGTGTCGACCGGGGGAGGGGTGGCGTGCATGCGGTTCCTCGGCCGGGCGCTGGGGTGGTGCAGCGCGCGGCATCGCGGCGCCCGCTCGCCGGCGGCGCTGGCACGCCGGTCCGCCGCGGCGCGGGTCGCCTCAGTGGCCCATCAGCACCGGCAGGCGCGCCTGCAGCAGCACCTCGCGGGTGGCGTTGCCGAGGACCAGTTCGCGCAGCCGGCCGACCCGGTGCGCGCCCATCACCAGCAGGTCGGCACCGCAGTCGACGCAGGCGTCGAGCAGCGGGCGGCCGCCGAGGTGCTCCTTGCCGCGGTGCGCCACGCGGCGCGTCTCCACCGAGACCCCGTGGCGACGCAGGTAGGCCTCGAGTTCCGGCAGCACGCTGACCGGGGTGCGCTCGCTCTCCGCGGTCAGCACCACCGCCGACTCGGCCTGGTCGAGGAAGTTGCTGGCGCCGTCGAGCGCGCGCGCGCACTCGGCGCTGCCGTTCCAGGCGATCGCCAGGCGGCGGCCGAACTCGGCCGGTGCCTGCGGCGGCGCCACCAGCACCGGGCGCCCGGTGGCGAACAGCGAGTCGACGGTCAGGCTGTGGGCCAGGTCGCTCGGGTCGCTCGGGTGGCCGACGACGACCAGGTCGTGGACCCGGCCGAGCCGCGCCAGCACCTTGTGACGGCGGCCGACCCGGGTCGTCCAGGCGACGGTGAAGCCGGTCGCCGGGGCGTCCGGTTCGGCCAG
>DATCZX010000283.1:0-3333 GCA_036525695.1 Gammaproteobacteria bacterium
CGGTCGCTGCCTGGAGCCGGGGGAGGAGGGGGTCAGGGTAAGCCCTCCCAACCACCGCGCCCAGCCAGGCATGCGAGGGAAAAGAGGGGTCAGAGTAAGCCTCGCAACCACCGCGCCCAGCCAGGCGTGCGAGACGGCTTACTCTGACCCCTCCGTGCTCGCCCCGGTCACCCGCGCGCGCAGCGCCGGGCCGAGCCGCTCCGCCATCCCGCGCAGCACCTTCTCGGTGCTCTCCCAGTCGATGCAGGCGTCGGTGATCGACACGCCGTAGCGCAGCTCGGCCGGGTTCGCGCACATTTTCTGGTTGCCTGCGTGCAGGTGGCTCTCGAGCATGATGCCGAGGATCGAGCGGTTGCCCTCGAGGATCTGGTTGGCCACGTTCTCGGCGACCAGCGGCTGCAGCTCGTGGTTCTTGTGCGAGTTGGCGTGGCTGCAGTCGACGATGATGCTCTGCGCCATCCCGGCCTTGGCCAGCGCCTGCTCGGTCAGCGCGACGCTGACCGAGTCGTAGTTCGGCTCGCGGCCGCCGCGCAGGATGATGTGGCCGTAGCGGTTGCCCTTGGTCTCGACGATCGCCACCTGCCCGGACGGGCTGATGCCGAGGAAGCTGTGCGGCGCCGCGGCCGACTGCAGCGCGTTGATCGCCACGTCGAGGTTGCCGTCGGTGCCGTTCTTGAAGCCGACCGGGGTGGAGAGCCCGCTGGACATCTCGCGGTGGGTCTGCGACTCGGTGGTGCGCGCGCCGATCGCCGCCCACGCGAACAGGTCGGCCAGGTACTGCGGGCTGATCGGGTCGAGCGCCTCGGTGCCGGTCGGCAGGCCGAGCTCGGCCAGCCACACCAGCAGCTCGCGCCCGAGCGCCAGCCCCTCGTCGATGGCGAACGAGTCGTCGAGGTGCGGGTCGTTGATGAACCCCTTCCAGCCGACCGTGGTGCGCGGCTTCTCGAAGTAGACGCGCATGACGATGAACAGCGTCTCGCCGAGCTCGTCGTGCAGCCGCTTCAGCCGGGTCGCGTACTCCTTCGCCGCGGCGACGTCGTGGATCGAGCAGGGCCCGGCGACCACCAGCAGCCGCGGGTCGCGGCGGTCGAGGATCGCCTTGATGGTGTCGCGCCCGTACTCGACGGTGACCGCCGCCTGCTCGTTGGCCGGGATGCGCTCGTGCAGCGCCTCGGGCGAGACCAGCACGCGGAAGCCGGCAATGTTGAGGTCTTCGAGCTTGTGCGTCGTCATGTTCATCGGCGCGGGTTCCGGAAAGGGCGAAAAGGGTGGGCATTATACCGATGTTGCGATGCAGCGAAGGTGCGCCGGGTCAGTCGCCTCCCACCGTGGCAGGCGGGCGGCGCGTGGGGCTGCGCCGCTACCTGCGCAACGACCAGAGCACCAGCGGACCGAGCAGCGTCGCCAGGCCGATCGAGGCGAAGGCGATGCCCCACGAGGCGACGCTGGCGCCGCCGCCGGTGGCGTCGAGGATCACGCCGAGCAGCAGCGGGCCGGCGAAGCCGCCGCCGAAGCCGATCAGCGAGTGCACCGCCAGCGTCGCGCCGCGCCGCCCGGTCTCGGCGTGCGCCACCGCGCCGGCGGTCAGCGCCGACGAGTCGGCCTGCACGGTGACGCTGTAGAGCAGCGCCAGCGCGACCACCCAGCCGTAGGCGAGCGGGGCGCTGTAGCCGAGCGTGCAGGCGACCCCGGCCGACAGCACCATCACCACCGCGACGGTGCGCCGCGAGCCGAGCCGGTTGGCCAGCTCGTTGCCGGCGATGCTGGCGACCATCGCCACCAGCCCGCTGAGCATCGCCACCGTGGTCGGCTCGAGCCACCCGGGCTGGCTGCCGCTGGCCAGCAGGCTGAAGGCGAGGAACGCCACCAGCCACGAGCGCAGCGCGAACAGCTCGCCGGTGTGCAGCCCGTAGGCGAGCACGTAGCCCATCGCCGGGCGGTTGCGCAGCACCGGGCGGAAGTCGAGCAGGTGGGTCGCCGACGGCGGCGCGGCGGGGACCACCGGGAACAGCGTGACGCCGACCAGCAGCGCGCCGAGCACCGCGCAGACCCCGGCGACGGCGAACGCCCCCTGCCAGTGCCAGGCCGCGGCGATCTCGCCGGCGAGCAGGAACGACAGGCTGGTGCCGAGGCTGAAGCTGGCCGTGTACAGGCTCACCGCGCGCGACTCGTTGCGCCCGTGGTAGCGGTCGACCAGCACGCGCAGCCCCGGCATGTAGGTGCCGGCGAGCCCGGCCCCGGCCAGCGCGCGCAGCAGCAGCGCGCTCCAGAAGCCGTCGGCCAGCCAGGCGAAGCCGAACGACGACAGCGCGGTCAGCGCCGCGCTGCCGATGTAGATGCCGCGCGCGTCGACGCGGTCGGTCAGGCTGACCAGCAGCGGCACGCTGAGCGCGTAGGCGGCGAAGTAGATCCCGGCGATCCAGCCCGCCTGGGTCTTTGTTAGACTCCAGGCGTCGATGAAGCCGGGCAGCAGCGCGGGGAACGCGAACACGCCGACCATCGTCAGCACCTCGGCCGCGCACAGCGTGGCGATCAGCCGCGGCGGCGACAGCGGGACGCGGCTCACGCGCGGGCCGGCGGGGCGGGGTGAAGGTGGCGCTGCATGCCCGCATTGAACCGCGTTACGCGGCCCGGGCGAAAGCCCGCGTCGAGGGAGCCCGACCGATGAAGTACCTCGCTGCCTGCCTGTCGCTGCTGCTGCTCGCCGGCCCGCTGGGGGCCGCGCACGAACCGTGGGTCACCCACGCCTACCCGCAGGACCGCACCCAGTGGTGGTGGGACGACGGCTGGTGGGACGACGGGCGGCTCGACCGTCCCGACAGCTACCCGGTGCGGATGGAGCGCACCAGCTACCGCAGCGGCGACACCGAGGTGCCGGCGTTCCTGTTCCGCCCCGAGGGCGACGGGCCGTTCCTGCCGGTGCTGTTCCAGCACGGGCGCCGCGGTCTCGACGAGCTGACGCTGCAGCTGCCGAAGCGGCTCGCCGCGCGCGGCTTCGTGGTGCTCGCGCCGGACGTGTTCAGCGGCCGCTTCGTCGAGAAGTACCCGATCGAGCACGACCCGCAGCTCGACGCCGACGTCGCCGCCGGGATCGACGCGCTGCTGCGGCTGCCGGGCATCCGCGGCCAGCGCAGCTGCGTCGTCTCGCACACCCGCGGCGGCTACATGGCCCTGCGCGCGCTGGTCACCCACGGCCGCCAGGAAGCCGCTGTCGCCTGCTACGTCGGCTACTACCCGCACTGGCAGGACCCGAACGCCGCCGAGCCGATGCAGGTCTACCGCTTCGCCCCGGAGGTCGAGGGGCTCACGCTGCCGGCGCTGGTGTTCCTCGGC
>DATCZX010000284.1:0-4069 GCA_036525695.1 Gammaproteobacteria bacterium
AGGACCACGAAGGCCAGCGCGTAGTCACCCTCGTCGGCCAGGCTCAGGTGGCTGGCGGTCACCCCGCGCGCCGCGCCGAGTTCGGCGGCGCGCTCCAGCAGCTGCAGGCGCGGCTGACCCAGCGGGTCGTGCTCGACCGCCAGGTGGGCCAGGCGCAGGCCGTCGCGGATGCCGGTGCCGAGCGCCTTGGCGGCCGCCTCCTTGGCGGCGAAGCGCTTGGCCAGGAAGCGCGCCGGGTGCGGCGCGGCGAGGAACTCGCGGTACTCCGCCGCGGCCAGGATGCGCCGGGCGAAGGCGTCGCCGCGCCGCTGCAGCAGCGCCTCGAAGCGGCTGAGGCGGACCAGGTCGCTGCCGATGCCGACGATCACGGGCCGTCAGCCGGCGGCCGCCGCGCGTGCCGCCAGCATCAGCGCCTTCATCTCGCTGACCGCCGGACCGAGGCCGGTGAACAGCGCGCGGGCGATCAGCGCGTGGCCGATGTTCAGCTCGTGGATCTCGGGCAGCGCGGCGATGGCGGCGACGTTGTGGTGGGTCAGGCCGTGGCCCGCGTTCACCGTCAGGCCGAGGCCGCGCGCCTGTTCCACCGCGCCGGCGACGCGGCGCAGTTCCGCCTGCCGCTGCCGGCCGCCGGCGGCCTCGGCGTACGGGCCGGTGTGGATCTCCACGGTCGGGGCGCCGGCGGCCGCCGCGGCCTCGATCTGCGCCGGCTCGGCGTCGATGAACAGCGACACCTCGATGCCGGCCCCCTGCAAGCGGGCCACGGCCGCGCGCACCCGCGGCAGCTGGGCGGCGACGTCGAGCCCGCCCTCGGTGGTCAGCTCCTCGCGGCGTTCCGGCACCAGGCAGCAGTGCGCCGGGCGCACCGTCTCGGCAAACGCCAGCATGGGGTCGGTCACCGCCAGCTCGAGGTTCATCCGCGTCTGCAGCGTCTGCGCGAGCAGCTGCACGTCGCGCTCCTGGATGTGCCGGCGGTCCTCGCGCAGGTGCACCGTGATGCCGTCGGCACCGGCCTGCTCGGCCACCAGCGCGGCCTGCAGCGGTTCCGGGTAGCGGGTCCCGCGCACCTGGCGCAGCGTGGCGACGTGGTCGATGTTGACCCCTAGCAGGATCGGCTTGCAGCTGGCCATCGGCGGGATGTCCCTGGTACGGCGTAGAAGGCGGCGATTATACCCGGGGCGGCCCGTCCGCCTTGACCGCCTCGGTGGCGAGCGCGCGCCGGAACAGCTCGCGGCTGCGCAGCGGCCGCGGCCCGAGGTGCGGTGCCAGCGCGCTGCGCAGCAGCCGCTTGCACTCGGCCAACACCGTGGCGTCGTGCAGCTCGCCGTCGGCCAGCGCCAGCAGCGAGGCCCCGCTGAGCACCAGGCCGCCCGCCTGCGCGCCGTCGACGCGCACCGGGCCGTGCTCGAGGTCGTAGCGGTAACTGGCCGCGGGCTCGATCGGCACGCCGTTGCCCGCCTCTTCGGTCAGCAGCAGGCCGTAACCGCTCTCGTCGAGCAGCTGCCGCTCGAAGCGCCGCAGCAGCGGCTCGACCGCGGCCCCGGCGGCCAGTCCGGCCAGCGTCTCGCGGTAGGCGCTGAACAGCCCGGGGTGCGGGTCGTGCCGGCGCAACAGGCGCAGCAGCACCTCGTTGAGGTAGAGACCGCTGAACAGCGCGTCGCCGTGCAGGCGCCAGCCCGGCCCGCCCGGCTCGGCCGTCACCAGCTGGCCGAGCTCACCGCGCCCGCGCCAGGCGACCTGCAGCTCGACGAACGGCTCGCAGGCAGCGAGGGGGCCGCGCCGGCGGCGGGCACCGCGTGCGACCACGCCGACGCGCCCGCCCTCGAGGGTCAGCAGTTCGACCAGCAGGCTGCTCTCGCGCCAGGCGCGCCGGTGCAGCACGAACGCGGGTTGCAGCGGTTCCACCGGCAGCGCTCAACCGTCGCCGCCGCCGTAGCCGAGCCGGACCAGCGCCTGCTCGTCGTCGCCCCAGTGCGCCTTGACCTTGACCCACAGCTCCAGCGCCACCTTGCTCTCGAGCAGCCGCTCCAGGTCCAGCCGCGCGCGGGTGCCGACCTGCTTCAGCACCTCGCCACCGTGGCCGATGACGATCGCCTTCTGCCCGGGCCGCTCGACCCAGATCACCGCGCCGATCCGGGTCAGGTGCGCCTGCCGGGTGAAGCCCTCGACCTCGACCGAGATCGCGTACGGCAGCTCGCGGTCGAGCACCCGGGTCAGCTTCTCGCGGATCACTTCGCCGGCCAGGAAGCGCTCGCTGCGATCGGTCAGCTGGTCGGCAGGGAACGGCGGCTCGCCCTGCGGCAGGCGCGCGAACACGCTGCGCTCGAGCGCCTCGAGGTTGCTGCCGCGGCGCGCCGACAGCGGGATCACCTCGGCGAACTCGCCGCTGGCGGCGAGCTCCTGCAGCCGCGGCAGCAGCACGCTCTTGTCGCTCAGCAGGTCGACCTTGTTCAGCACCAGCAGCACCGGCGCCGGCTGCGCGCGCACGCGCTCGAGCACCAGCCGGTCCTCGTCGGTCCAGGCCAGCCGGTCGGCCACCATCACCACCACGTCGACCCCCTCCAGCGCGGCGCTGGCGGCGCGGTTCAGGTAGCGGTTCAGCGCCCGCTGGCGCGGCCGGTGCAGCCCGGGGGTGTCGATGAACACCGCCTGGTCGTCGCCGACGGTGTGGATGCCGAGGATCGCGTGGCGGGTGGTCTGCGGCCGGCGCGAGGTGATGCAGAGCTTCTGCCCGAGCAGGCGGTTGAGCAGCGTCGACTTGCCGACGTTGGGTCGGCCGACGATGGCGACGAAGCCGCAGCGCCCGCTCATCCGTCGGCCGGCAGCGCCGCCAGCGCCAGGCTGGCCGCCTCCTGCTCGGCGCGGCGCCGGCTCGAGCCGGTGCCGACGCAGGTGCCTGGCAGCCCCTCGACCTGGCACTCGACGGTGTACCTGCGCCGGTGGTCGGCCCCCTCGGTGGCGACCACCCGGTACTCCGGCAGCGGCCGGCCGCGCCCCTGCAGGAACTCCTGCAGCCGCGACTTCGGGTCCTTGGCCAGCGCCGCCGCCGGCAGCTCATCGAGCCGCGCGGCGAACAGCCGCCGCAGCACCTCGCGCCCCGCGAGGTAGCCGCCGTCGAGGTAGATCGCGCCGAGCAGCGCCTCCACGGCGTTGGCCAGCACCGAGTCGCGGCGGAAACCGCCGCTCTTCAGCTCGCCGCCGCCGAGGCGCAGCTGGCCACCGAGGTCGAGCTCGCGCGCGACCTGGGCCAGGGTCTCGCGGCGCACCAGGCTGGCGCGCATCCGCGTCAACTCGCCCTCGCCGGCGTGGGGATAGCGTGCGTAGAGCTCGGCGGCGATGACCATGCCGAGCAGCGCGTCGCCGAGGAACTCGAGGCGCTCGTTGTGCGGCGCGCCGGCGCTGCGGTGGGTCAGCGCCTGCTCGAGCAGCGCGGGCTCGGCGAAGCGGTGGCCGAGGCGACTGGCCAGCCCGCCGGGGTCGCCCATCAGTTGTTGGTGGTGCGCACTTTCAGCGTCTTGTCGAATTTGACCAGGGCGTCGATGTTGCCGACCATCGGCGTCTGCACCTGGTAGGCGACGTTGATGGTGACCTGCTCCGAGTTGCGCTCGATCTTGATCTGGTCCGGCTTGACGTTGGTGACGTCGTCGATGCTGAAGCGGCGCAGCAGCAGCTTCTTGATCTCGACCGGGGCCATCGAGCCGATGTTCGGCTCCTCGACCAGCGAGTCCATCTGCCCGGCGACGCGCATGTACTCGAGGTAGACCGGGGTCAGCTTCAGCGCCAGCAGCACGAAGAAGCCGAGGATGCCGAGCACGATCAGCCAGCCGAGGAAGGTCATGCCGCGCTGCCGCCGATAGAGGTTGTTCATCGCCTTGTTCTCCCTGTTACTCGATTCCCTGGCCGATCCGGCCCCACTCGCCGACGTTGAGCCAGATCAGGAACGCCTTGCCGACCAGGTTCGCCTCGGGCACCGCGCCCCAGAAACGGCTGTCGTTGCTGTTGTCGCGGTTGTCACCCATGACGAAGTAATGGCCTGGCGGCACCACGTATTCACCCTCGACCGACGGCTGGC
>DATCZX010000285.1:0-10655 GCA_036525695.1 Gammaproteobacteria bacterium
GCCTGGCTGCGGTCGCCCTGGCGCTCGCGCAGGCTGGCCACGGCGTGCTGCAGGCGGCTCGCCGCGCGCGCCCACAGCCAGGCCCGCGACGCCGGGTCGAGCGTCGACGGCAACGGTTCGAGGTGCTCCGGGCCGGCGTGCGCCACGGCGAAGTCGAGCAGCGGGGCGATCTCCGCGGCCGGCCGCTCCTGCTCGAGCGCCCACTCGGCCAGCGCCAGCGCCACCCGCCACGACGGCGGCGGCCCGTCGGCCAGCCCGAGCACCTCGCGCGCCGCGGCCAGGTCCGGCAGCTCGAGGTCGGCGAGCAGGTGGCGCGCGACGCCGTCGGCCAGCCGCGCGTCGGGGCTGCGCGCGAGCAGCGCCCGCGCCAGCCGCGACGTGCGGCCGAACTCGCGCTCGCCGAGCAGCTCCTCGAGCAGCTGGGCGGCGACGAAGCGGCGCTCGTCGGGGCTGCTGGCCAGCGCGTCGAGCTCGTGCACCAGCGCCGCCCGCGGCTCGCGCTGCCACAGCGCGAGGTAGCCGAGGTGGGCGGCACGCAGCCGCGTGAAGTCGCGCGGGCCGGCGGCCAGCAGGGACTCGATCTCGGCGGTGACCGCGGCGCTGGCCGCGGCCCGGTCGGCGGCACCCTCGATGCGCACCTCCCAGCAGGCCGGGCGCCAGCCGGGGTCGTCGGGCAGTTCGCGGGCCAGCGCCGCGCACTCGGTCGCGGCGGCCTCGAACCGCTCGGCGTCGAACAGCGCCGAGACCCGCGCCAGCCGCAGCCGGCCGAGCAGCAGCGGGTCGGTCGGAGGGGTCAGCCGCTCGAGCAGGGCCAGCGCCGACAGCGGCCGCCGCTCCTGCTGCAGCGTGCCCGCCGCGGCCAGGGCGTCGTCCAGTTCGGGGGGGGAGGCGGGCGGCTGCACCGCGCAGCCGGCCAGCCCGGCGAGCAGCGCAAACAGCCCAGCGGCGGCCCGGGCGCTGCTGTATAATCGCCGCCCCTTCGTCCGCCGACCCATGTTAATGCTCGAGAACCTGCGCAACGTCGCCATCATAGCCCACGTCGACCATGGCAAGACCACCCTGGTCGACAAGCTGCTGGTGCAGTCCGGAATCCTCGGCGAGCGCGCCGCGGCGCCCGACCGCGCCATGGATAGCAACGACCTCGAGCGTGAGCGCGGCATCACCATCCTGGCCAAGAACACCGCGCTCAACTGGCAGGGCTACCGGATCAACATCGTCGACACGCCGGGCCACGCCGACTTCGGCGGCGAGGTCGAGCGGGTGCTGTCGATGGTCGACTCGGTGCTGCTGCTGGTCGACGCGGTCGACGGCCCGATGCCGCAGACCCGCTTCGTCACCCAGAAGGCGTTTGCCCTCGGCCTGCGCCCGATCGTGGTGATCAACAAGGTCGACCGTCACGGGGCGCGGCCGCTGTGGGTGCTCGACCGCACCTTCGAGCTGTTCGACCGGCTCGGCGCGACCGAGCAGCAGCTCGACTTCCCGGTGGTCTACACCTCGGCGCTGAACGGCACCGCGGCGCACGACCCGGAGCTCCAGGGCAGCGACATGACGGCGCTGTTCGAGACCCTGGTCAAGCACGTGCCGGCGCCCCCGGTCGACCAGCACGGCCCGTTCCGGATGCAGATCTCGACGCTCGACTACTCGAGCTACGTCGGCGTGATCGGCATCGGCCGCATCGCCCGCGGCACGGTCAAGCGCAACATGCCGGTGACCGTGGTCGCCGCCGACGGCGGCCGGCGCAGCGGGCGCATCCTGCAGATCCTCGGATTCCAGGGGCTCGAGCGGCGCGAGGTCGAGGAGGCCTCGGCCGGCGACATCGTCGCCGTGACCGGGCTGGAGACGCTCGACATCTCCGACACCCTGTGCAACCCGGCCGCGCCGGAGGCGCTGCCGCCGCTGCGCGTCGACGAGCCGACGGTCAACATGACCTTCCAGGTCAACACCTCGCCGTTCTCGGGCAAGGACGGCAAGTTCCTGACCAGCCGGCAGATCCGCGAGCGGCTGCTGCGCGAGCTCAAGCACAACGTCGCGCTGCGCGTGGCGCCGACCGACGACCCGGACAAGTTCCGCGTCTCCGGCCGCGGCGAGCTGCACCTGTCGATCCTGATCGAGAACATGCGCCGCGAGGGCTACGAGCTGGCGGTGTCGCGCCCCGAGGTGATCGTGCGCGAGATCGACGACGAGCGCTGCGAGCCGTACGAGATGCTCACCGTCGACGTCGAGGAGGCCAACCAGGGCGGCATCATGGAGGCGCTCGGCTCGCGCCGCGGCGAGCTGCTCGACATGCAGCCCGACGGCCGCGGCCGCGTGCGCCTCGACTACCTGATCCCGGCGCGCGGGCTGATCGGCTTCCAGACCGAGTTCCTGACCCTGACCAGCGGCACCGGCCTGCTGCACCACGTGTTCGACCGCTACGCGCCGTGCCGCGCCGAGGCGATCGCCGCGCGGCGCAACGGCGTGCTGATCAGCAACGCCGCCGGCAAGGCGCTGGCCTACGCGCTGTTCAACCTGCAGGAGCGCGGGCGCATGTTCATCGGCCACGGCGACGACGTCTACGAGGGCATGGTGATCGGCATCCACTCGCGCGAGAACGACCTCGTGGTCAACCCGCTGAAGGCCAAGCAGCTGACCAACATCCGCGCCGCCGGCAGCGACGAGAACATCCTGCTGACGCCGCCGATCCGGCTGTCGCTGGAGCAGGCGCTGGAGTTCATCGACGACGACGAGCTGGTCGAGGTGACGCCGAAGGCGATCCGCGTGCGCAAGAAGCAGCTCAAGGAACACGAGCGCAAGAAGAGCGCGCGCGGCGCGGCCTGAGGCCGGCACCCCGGGCAGCGGAGAGCGGGAGGCGCAGACGAGGCATGCGGGCGACGATCTACATCGACGGCGAGGCCGGCACCACCGGGCTGGAGATCCGCGAGCGGCTGGCCGCGCGCGCCGACCTCGAGCTGCTGTCGATCGACCCGGAGCGGCGCAAGGAGACCGCCGCGCGGCAGGCGCTGCTCGATGCCTGCGACGTGGCGATCCTGTGCCTGCCCGACGACGCCGCGCGCGAGGCGGTCGCGCTGACCGCCAGCGACAGCACCCGCTTCATCGACGCCAGCACGGCGCACCGCACCGCCCCCGGGTGGGCCTACGGCTTCCCGGAGCTGTCGCCGGCCCACCGTGCCGCGGTCGCCGGGGCCAGGTACGTGAGCAACCCCGGCTGCCACGCGACCGGGTTCCTGGCCGGCGTCGCGCCGCTGGTCGCCGCCGGGGTGATCGCCGCCGACGCCGCGCTGACCTGCTACTCGCTGACCGGCTACAGCGGCGGCGGCAAGGGGATGATCGCCGAGTACGCCGCGGCCGCGGCCGGCGACCCGCACCTGGCCTCGCCTCGCCACTACGCCCTCGGCCTGGCGCACAAGCACCAGCCGGAGATGCGGGCGGTGGCGGGGCTGCAGCAGGAACCGCTGTTCCTGCCGGTGGTCGACGACTTCTACCGCGGCATGACGGTCAGCGTGCCGCTGCACCTCGGCACGCTGGCGCGGCCGCGGGCGGCGCGCGACCTGCACGCGCTGCTCGCCGAGCACTACGCCGGCCAGCGCTTCGTCAAGGTGATGCCATTCGCCGGCAGCGGCGCGCTGGCCGACGGCACGCTCGACGCGACCGCCTGCAACGGCAGCAACCGGCTGGAGCTGTTCGTGTTCGGCAACGAGCGCCACGCGCTGCTGGCCAGCCGCCTCGACAACCTCGGCAAGGGCGCGTCGGGTGCCGCGGTGCAGAACCTGAACCTGATGCTCGGCCGCGACGAGGGCACCGGCCTGGCCTGAGCGGCTGCCGCTACTGCCGGTCCAGCCTCGCCGCGGCGCGGGCGAAGCGCGGCCCTCTCACAACGCCGCTGCGATCTCCGCGTCGAGCGCCTCCGGCGTCACGCTGGACTCGAAGCGCGCCAGCACGTTGCCATCCCTGCCGACCAGGAACTTGGTGAAGTTCCAGCGTACCGCGTCACCGTCGAGCAGCTCCGGGAAGTGCTTGGCCAGGATCGCGTGCAGCTGCTCGCCGCCGGGAGTGTCGGCTCGCAGCTCTCCCGGTTGCGCCGCGCGCAGGTGGCGGTAGAGCGGGTGGGCGCCGTCGCCGTTGACCTCGAGCTTGGCGAACAGCGGGAAGGTGACGCCATACTCGGTGGTGCAGAAGCTGCGGATCGTCTCGGCGTCGCCCGGTTCCTGGTGCGCGAACTGGTCGCACGGGAAACCGAGCACCTCGAGCCCGCGCTCGTGGTACTTGCGGTAGAGCGCCTCCAGCCCGGCGTACTGCGGGGTGAAGCCGCACTTGCTGGCGACGTTGACGATCAGCAGCAGCTTGCCAGCGTAGTCGGCCAGGGCTACGGGCTGGCCTGCTAGGTTCTCGGCGGTGAAATCGTGTACGTTCATCGACAGACTCCTGCGAAAAGCGAAGCGTGACCGTCCTAGGGTAGTCGAGAGCCGCGCAGCCGGCCTGCCGGGCCGCATCCGTTGGGGTGCCGGCGCGGCTACACTGTGCGGCATGCACGCCTCGCCAGCGCCGTCACCGGGAAACCGCATCCGGCCACCAACCTCGCGCCGACCCCCTGCCGCATGACCGCGCTGCTGCTCGGCCTCGCCCTGCTGGCCGCCATCGTCGGCCTGTTCTGGCTCAAGAACAGCCTGCGCAAGCCGTGGCTGGCGCGCCTCTGCTACGGTGAATTCGTCGCCCGCCTGACCGTCGTCGCGGTGGCCCTGATCATCGTCGGCGCGGTCGTCGTCGCCGGCCGCCTGCTCGGCCTCGCCGACTGACCGCCGCCCCCCGCGCGGGGCACCCGGCGGCCACGGCCACGCGCCCCTTTCCAGTTACCGAGCCGCTGCTATCCTGATTTCACGGAAGCCGGACCGCGGGTTCCGGACGGGGTGCGCCGCTGCCGCCGTGCCCCCGCGGCGACGATGCAACTACCAGCCCACCGGAGGCAGTGCGTGAGCGAGAGCAAGAGCAAGCGACGCGCCAACAACAGCCATCCCGCCGGGACGCTCCTCGGCGAAGAGATGGGCGGCTGGCGCTACGTGATCCAGGACGGCGACGGCAACGAGGTCGTCTCCGGCTGGACCCGGGGTGACCGTGCCACCGCGCAGGCGTCGGTCGACGCGATGTGCGCGCGCCGCTGGCAGCAACAGCCGCGCAGCGAGTCGTGGTCCGAGGTGGTCGGCGGCAAGTCGCTCCCCGATGCCGACGAGGACGAGGACGCCGTGGCAGTGGACGACGACGACGAGGTCGAGGTGGAGGAGGAGGAGGAGCCGCGCTAGCTTGCGGCCGTCGCGCCAGCGGCCGTTGCCGGCTGCAGGGACACTGGGCCGACGCCGCCTCCGCCCGCAGCGGCCCGCGCTGACCCGGCGCAACGTGCAAAGGGCGGCCTCGCGGCCGCCCTTCGGGCAGGCGGGGCCCGCCGCGGTGCGCGGCGCCGACTTCAGTTGAAGGCGTGGCCCGGCTTCAGCCCGAGCGCGCGCAGGATCAGCGCCATCGGGCAGAAGCGGGTGAAGGCCGACTGGAACATCACCCCACCGACGAAGGCGGTGAACACCAGCCACAGCGGCGAGTGCAGCTGCGACAGGCCCAGGCTCAGCAGGATGAAGAGGCCGGCGATCGCCAGCACGGCACGGTCGATGTTCATGCGAGTCTCCCTGGGGACATCCCCGGCAAGCGGTTAATAAGTAGACGCTAATATACTTATGTTTGGCCGGAATGCAAGCCCGCCGCCGCGGCCACCTCAGCCGTCCTCGCCGAGCTCGGCTGCGTCGCGCCGCGCCGCGGCGCCGTCGAAGTAGGGGCGCAACGTCGGCCACTGGTTCAGCGAGCTGTCGTAGTGGGCGCCGAGGCCGAGCGCCAGGCCGCCGAGCCCGCCGCTCAGCAGGACGCTCCACCCCGGGGCCGCGGTCAGCGCGGCGCCCGTGCCGAGGCCGAGCAGCACCGCGCCGGTCCAGTAGAGCAGCGTGCGCAGCCGTCGCAGCTTCGCCAGCTCGCCCGCCTCGTCCCGCGCCAGCGCGGCCACGGCCCTGAGGATCGCGCGCTGGCGTTTCAGTTCGCGGTTCAACGCATCGTCTCCTTGCTCGACCCGGGGCGAACGGGCCGCGGCGCCGGCGAGCTCTGCAGCCAGCCGCCCGGCGCTCGTCTCCTGCGCACCCAGGCTCCCGCTTGCCTCGGCCCGTCCCCCGGTCAAGCCTAGTGACTGCGTGCGCGGCAGTGCAAACGGCTTGCCCCGCCGGTGCGGAGGTGGCCCAATTCGGCACATGAACCGTGCGCAGCGCAAGCCCGGCCGATGATCGCCCTGCTGCAGCGCGTCAGCTCTGCACGCGTCGAGGTCGCGGGCGCCACCCTCGGCGCGATCCGCTGCGGCCTGCTGGTGCTGCTCGGGGTCGAGCGCGGCGACGGCGAGGCGGAGGCGGCGCGCCTGCTCGAGCGCGTGCTCGGCTACCGCGTGTTCGCCGATGACGCCGGGCGCATGAACCGTTCGCTCGCCGAGACCGGCGGCGGGCTGCTGGTGGTGCCGCAGTTCACCCTGGCGGCCGACACGCGCAAGGGGACCCGCGCGAGCTTCACCCCGGCCGCGGCGCCCGACGAGGGTGCGCGCCTCTACGAACTCTTCGTCGCCCGCGCGCGGACGGCCCACGGCGACGTCGCGACCGGCCGCTTCGGCGCCGACATGCAGGTGCACCTGGTCAACGACGGCCCGGTCACCTTCTGGCTGCAGGTGGCGCCGCGGTGAGCCGCCTGCTGGTGCGCCTGCTGCTGCTGGCCGCGCTGCTCACCGGCCTGTTGCTGCTGCTGCTGCCACCCGATCCGGATGCGGCCCGGCCGCTGCTGCCGTGGCAGGTGCAGGCCGACGGCCGCGGCGGCAGCACGGTGTTCGGCATCGAGCTCGGCGTGACGCCGCTGGCCCGCGCCGCCGCCGGGCTGGGCGGCGAGCCGAAGCTGACGCTGTTCCGGCGCCCGGACGGCACCCTGGTGCTCGAGGCGTTCCTCGACGACCTGCAGCCGCGCGGCCTGAAGGCCGATTTCGTGCTGGTGCTGGAGTTGCCGGCCGCCGAGCTCGAGGCGCTGTACGCGCGCGGCCTGCGCACGCAGCGCGGCACCGCCGGCGTGCGCCGGGTGCAGCTCGATCCCGTCGACCTGCCCCGGGCGCGGGCCGCGGCGGTCGCCAGCGTGACCTACCTGCCCCGCACCGACCTCGACGCGGCGGTGCTGGAGCGGCGTTTCGGCCCGCCGGCACGCCGGGTCCGCGAGGCTGCCGAGGCGGTGACCCACTGGCTCTACCCCCAGCTCGGGCTCGACATCGCGGTGCGCGAGGAGGGCCGGGAGGTGCTGCAGTACGTCGCGCCGCGGGAGTTCGCCCGGCTCACCGCGCCGCTGCCCGCCGGCTGAGCGCCCGGCGCGGCGTCCGCGGCGCGCGGCTCAGAGTGCCGGCTCGGCGTCGTCGCCCGGGTCGTGGTACGGCGGGCTCAGCTGGTGCACCGCGTCGATGAACGCCGCCGCGTGCGCCGGGTCGACGTGCTGGTGGATGCCGTGGCCGAGGTTGAACACGTGGCCGGGCCCGGGCCCGTAGGCGGCGAGGATCGTCGCCACCTCGGCGCGGATCCGCTCGGCCGGGGCGTAGAGCACGCTCGGGTCCATGTTGCCCTGCAGCGCCACGCGGTCACCGACGCGCCGGCGCGCCTCGCCGAGGTCGGTGGTCCAGTCGACGCCGAGCGCGTCGGCGCCGGTGTCGGCCAGCGCCTCGAGCCACGCACCGCCGCCCTTGGTGAACAGGATCACCGGCACCCGCCGGCCCTCGGCCGCGCGGGTCAGGCCGTCGACGATGCGCTGCATGTAGGCGAGCGAGAAGGCGCGGTAGTCGCGCGGGGTCAGCACGCCGCCCCAGGTGTCGAAGATCATCAGCGCCTGCGCGCCGGCCGCGACCTGCGCGTTGAGGTACGCGGTGACCGCGTCGGCGACGGTGCCGAGCAGCTGGTGCAGCAGCTCCGGCGCGCCGTACAGCATCCCCTTGACCTGCGCGTACTCCTTGGTCGAGCCGCCCTCGACCATGTAGGTCGCGAGCGTCCACGGGCTGCCGGAGAAGCCGATCAGCGGCACGCGGCCGCCGAGCGCGGCGCGGATCGTGCGCACCGCGTCCATCACGTAGCGCAGCTCGCCCTCGGGGTCGGGGACGCCGAGGGCGCGCACCGCGGCGGCATCGCGCACCGGGCGGGCGAAGCGCGGCCCCTCGCCGGCCTCGAACGACAGCCCGAGCCCCATCGCGTCGGGGATGGTGAGGATGTCGGAGAACAGGATCGCGGCATCCAGCGGGAAGCGCTCGAGCGGCTGCAGCGTCACCTCGCAGGCCAGCTCGGGGTTCTTGCACAGGCTCATGAAATCGCCGGCGCGGGCCCGCGTCGCGCGGTACTCGGGCAGGTAACGCCCGGCCTGGCGCATCATCCAGACCGGGGTGACGTCGACCGGCTGGCGCAGCAGCGCGCGCAGGAAGCGGTCATTGTGCAGTTCGGCCATCGCCGTCTCCTCGCTGCGGTGCCGCCGCGGGCGGCCGGTCAGACCTCGAGGAAGTCGAGGATGCCCTCGGCCGCCTTGCGCCCTTCCCAGATCGCGGTGACGACCAGGTCCGAGCCGCGGACCATGTCGCCGCCGGCGAACACCTTCGGGTTGTTGGTCTGGAACGGGTACTCGCC
Organism: Gammaproteobacteria bacterium; assembly: GCA_036525695.1. Taxonomy (GTDB): domain Bacteria; phylum Pseudomonadota; class Gammaproteobacteria; order QNFN01; family QNFN01; genus DATCZX01. Next base: position 8,706 of record DATCZX010000285.1, read on the forward strand.
GTCGGCGGCCGCGCGCACGCGGCCGCTCGGGTCGGTGTCGATGCCGTACTTGACGAACCACGGCGCCGGGCTCGGGCGGAAGCCGAAGGCGATCAGCACGCGGTCGGCGGGGATGATCTCCTCGCTGCCCGCCACCGGCACCGGCGCACGCCGGCCGCGCGCGTCGGGGGCGCCGAGCTCGGTGGTGACCACCTTGACCCCCTCGACGACGATGTCGCCGACGATCTCGACCGGCTGGCGGTTCCACAGGAAGCGGACGCCCTCCTCCTTGGCGTTGGCCACCTCGCGGCGGCTGCCGGGCATGTTGCGCTCGTCGCGACGGTAGGCGCAGGTGACCGAGGCGGCGCCCTGGCGCACCGAGGTGCGGTTGCAGTCCATCGCGGTGTCGCCGCCGCCCAGCACCACCACGCGCTGGTCGGCCATGTTGACCAGCCGCTCGCCGGTCTCCTGCAGGCCGAGCGAGTGGCGCGCGTTGGAGATCAGGTACGGCAGCGCGTCGTAGACCCCCGGCAGCTTCTCGCCGGGGAAACCGCCCTTCATGTAGGTGTAGGTGCCCATGCCGAGGAACACCGCGTCGTAGTCGTCGAGCAGCTGCTCGAACGGCACGTCGGTGCCGACCTCGGTATTCAGCTCGAAGCGGATGCCCATCCCCTCGAGGATCTTGCGCCGGCGCCGGATCACCTCCTTCTCGAGCTTGAACTCGGGGATGCCGAAGGTCAGCAGGCCGCCGATCTCCGGGTAGCGGTCGAACACCCGGGCCTTGACCCCGTTGCGCGCGAGCACGTCGGCGCAGGCGATCCCGGCCGGCCCGGCGCCGATGATGGCGACGCGCTTGCCGGTCGGCCGCACCTGCGACAGGTCGGGGCGCCAGCCGCCCTCCAGCGCGGTGTCGTTGATGTACTTCTCGACCGCGCCGATGGTCACCGCGCCGAAGCCGTCGTTGAGGGTGCAGGCGCCCTCGCAGAGGCGGTCCTGCGGACAGACGCGGCCGCAGATCTCCGGCAGCGAGTTGGTCGCGTGCGACAGCTCGGCGGCCTGCGCCAGGTTGCCCTCGGCGACCAGCTTGAGCCAGTTCGGGATGTAGTTGTGCACCGGGCACTTCCACTCGCAGTACGGGTTGCCGCAGGCGATGCAGCGCTCGGACTGCGCCGCCGCGGTCTGCGCGTCGAACTGGCCGTAGATCTCGCAGAAGCGCCGGATGCGCTCGTCGACCGGCATCTTCTCCGGGTCCTGACGCGGCACCTCGACGAACTGGAACACGTTGCTTGCCATGGTTCTCTGTCCGTCTCCGTCAGGCGGCCTTGAGCAGGGAATCGACCAGGTCCTCGAGACTGGTCGCCTTGGGCTTGACCAGCCAGAACTTGCCGATCATGTCGGCGAAGTTGTCGAGGATCTCCTGGCCCCAGGCGCTGCCGGTCTCGCGCACGAAGTCCTCGACCATCGCCTGCAGGTAGTTGCGGTGCTCCTCCATGCTCTCGGTGCGGATCCGGTAGATGTCGAGCAGCTCGTGGTTGTAGAAGTCGACGAAGCGGTTGCGCTGGTCGAGCACGTAGGCGAAACCGCCGGTCATGCCGGCACCGAAGTTCAGCCCGGTGTCGCCGAGCACCACGACCACGCCACCGGTCATGTACTCGCAGCCGTGGTCGCCGACCCCCTCGACCACCGCGTTGGCGCCGGAGTTGCGCACCGCGAAGCGCTCGCCGGCCTGGCCTGCGGCGTAGAGGATGCCGCCGGTCGCACCGTACAGGCAGGTGTTGCCGATGATCACGTTGTCGCGGCTCTCGAAGCCGGCCCCGTCTGGTGGGCGCACGACGATCTGGCCCCCGGCCATGCCCTTGCCGACGTAGTCGTTGGCGTCGCCCTCGAGGTTCAGGTTCAGGCCGCCGGCATTCCAGACGCCGAAGCTCTGCCCGGCGTGGCCGCGCAGCGTGACCTCGAGCGGCGCCTCCT
>DATCZX010000286.1:0-7421 GCA_036525695.1 Gammaproteobacteria bacterium
AGCAGCAGCCGCTGCAGCAGCGGCCACGGCGCGATGCTGACGTCGGCGCCGTGCTCCAGCGTCAGCTCGAGCATGAACGGCACGCTGAAGATGCCGGCCAGGTTCAGCAGGATGGTCAGCAGCATCGCCCACAGCGTGTGACCGCCCGCGGTCTCGGTCATCACCACGCCCGACGACAGCGTCGGCGGCACGCTGGCGATCACCACCAGGCCGAGCGCGGCGGCGGCCGGCAGGCCGAGCAGCGCGGCCACGCCGAGGCCGAGGAACGGGCTCAGCAGCAGCCCGATCGCGCCACCGGCGAGCAGCACGCGCAGGAAGTCGCCGCGCAGCGACAGCATGTCGAGGCGGGTCGCATAGCCGTTGACCAGGAAGATCAGCGGCACCAGGCCGAGCACCAGCCCGGTGCCGTTGAGCGCGGTGCCCGGGGCCGGCGCGGCGAGCGCCACGGCGATGGCCAGGACCAGGCCGACGGGGAGGAACCATTGCTGCACGGGACGTTACCTGCACTCCGGGATGCGCGACCTTGTCTCACGCGGGTGGCGGCGGGCGCCCGGTGGCCCGGGAGCGGGCGCCGGACCGCTGCCGGCTTCAACCGTCCCCGGCGATCTTGGCCCAGGAGTCGCGCAGCGCGACGGTGCGGTTGAACACCGGCCGCCCCGGCGCGTGGTCGACGCGGTCGGCGCAGAAGTAGCCGGTGCGCTCGAACTGGAAACGCTCGCCGGGCGCCGCCAGCGCCAGTGCCGGCTCGATCACCGCGGCCTCGCGCGTCACCAGCGAGCCGGGGTTCAGCGCGCCGAGCCAGTCCTCCTGCCCGTCCGGGCTGGCGACAGCGAACAGGCGGTCGTAGAGGCGCACCTCGGCCGGCACGCCGTGGCGCGCGGAGACCCAGTGGATCACCCCCTTGACCTTGCGGTCCTCGGGGTTGCGCCCGAGCGTGTCGGGATCGTAGCTGCAGCGCAGCTCGACCACCCGGCCGTCGCCGTCCTTGACGAAGGAGTCGCAGCGGATCACGTAGGCGTTGCGCAGGCGCACCTCGCCACCGGGCACCAGGCGCTTGAACTTCTTCGGCGCCTCCTCCATGAAGTCGTCGCGCTCGATGTAGAGCTCGCGGCAGAACGGCAGCGCGCGCTCGCCGAGGGTCGGGTCCTGCGGGTGGTTGGCGACCTCGAGTTGCTCGACCCGCTCCTCGGGGTAGTTGCTGATGGTCACCTTGAGCGGGTCCAGCACGGCGAGGCGCCGCGGCGCGTGCGCGTCGAGGTCCTCGCGGATGCAGCCCTCGAGGCTCTGCAGCTCGACCCGGCTGTCGGCCTTGGTCACGCCGATGCGCGCGCAGAAGGTGCGGATCGAGGCCGGCGTGTAGCCGCGCCGGCGCAGCCCGGCGAGGGTCGGCAGCCGCGGGTCGTCCCAGCCGGCGACGTGGCCGCCGCTGACCAGCTCGGTCAGCCTGCGCTTGCTCAGCACCGTGTACTCGAGGTTCAGCCGCGCGAACTCGATCTGCTGCGGGTGGCAGTCGACCTCGAGCGCGTCGAGGAACCAGTCGTAGAGCGGCCGGTGGTCCTCGAACTCCAGCGTGCACAGCGAGTGGGTGATCCCCTCGAGCGAGTCCGACAGGCAGTGGGTGAAGTCGTACATCGGGTAGATGCGCCACTCGTCGCCGGTCTGGTGGTGGACCACGCCGTGGCGGATGCGGTAGATCGTCGGGTCGCGCAGGTTGATGTTCGGCGAGGCCATGTCGATCTTCGCCCGCAGCACCTTGGCCCCGTCGGGGAACTCGCCGGCGCGCATGCGCGCGAACAGGTCGAGGTTCTCGTCGACGCTGCGGCCGCGGTACGGGCTGTCGCGGCCGGCCTCGGTCAGCGTGCCGCGGTGGGCGCGGATCTCCTCGGCGCTGAGGTCGCAGACGTAGGCCTTGCCGCGGCGGACCAGCTCGACGGCGAAAGCGTACAGCTGCTCGAAGTAGTCCGAGGCGAAGAACAGCCGGTCCTCCCAGTCGTAGCCGAGCCAGCGCACGTCCTCCTCGATCGCGCGCACGTACTCGAGGTTCTCCTTGTGCGGGTTGGTGTCGTCGAAGCGCAGGTTGCACTGCCCGTCGTAGTCCTCGGCGATGCCGAAGTTCAGCCAGATCGACTTGGCGTGGCCGATGTGCAGGTAGCCGTTCGGCTCGGGCGGGAAGCGCGTGTGCACGCCGGCGTGCCTGCCGGCGGCCAGGTCGGCGTCGATCACCTGGCGGATGAAGTTGCCCTTCTTCGGCGTGTCGTTGTCGGCCATCACTGTACTGCCGTTTCAACTGTGGGTCGGGCTTCAGCCCGACGTCTGCATCTTGTTAGTGCGTCGGACTGAAGTCCGACCCACACGAGTGACAGCCTACCCTGCCGCCTCCGCCTGCTCGCGGAGGTAGGCCAGCGCGCGGTCGATCCGGCGCAGGCAGGCGTGGCGCCCGACCAGCGCGAGGGTGACGTCGATGCCCGGGGTCGCGGCGCGCCCGGAGACCGCGACGCGCAGCGGCTGCGCCACCTTGCCCATGCCGACGCCGAGCGCCTCGGCGCTGGCGGCGACCAGCGCGTGCAGCGCCTCCGCGGTCCACGGCTCGAGCGTGGCCAGGGCGTCGCGGGCGTGCTCGAGCGGCGCCCGCGCGGCCGCCTTCAGGTGCTTCTGCGCCGCGGCCGGCTCGTACTCGGCCGGGTCGCGGTAGAAGAACGCGCTGATCTCGGCCAGCTCGACCAGGGTCTTCGCCCGGCCCTGCTGCGCGCGGATCACCGCCGCCAGCCCGGGCCCGTCGTCGGCCGGGTCGATGCCGAGGCGGCCGAGGTGCCAGCCGAGCTCGGGGACCAGGTGCGCCGGCTCGGCGTGGGTGATGTAGTGCTGGTTCAGCCACAGCAGCTTGTCGGTGCTGAAGGTCGAGGCGGACTTGTTGACCGCGCCGAGGTCGAACAGCGCGACCATCTCCTCGACCGAGAAGAGCTCCTGGTCGCCGTGCGACCAGCCGAGGCGCACCAGGTAGTTCAGCAGCGCCTCGGGCAGGAAGCCGTCCTCGCGGTACTGCATCACGCTGACCGCGCCGTGGCGCTTCGACAGGCGGCTGCCGTCGTCGCCGAGGATCATCGGCACGTGGGCGAAGACCGGCGCCTGGCCGCCCAGCGCACGGAAGATGTGCACCTGGCGCGGGGTGTTGCTGACGTGGTCCTCGCCGCGGATCACGTGGCTGATGCGCATGTCGAGGTCGTCGACCACCACCGCCAGGTTGTAGGTCGGCGAGCCGTCGGACTTGCGGATCACCAGGTCGTCGAGCTCGGCGTTGTCCCACACCACCTCGCCGCGGATCAGGTCGTCGAACGCCACCGTGCCCTGCTGCGGGGTCAGGAAGCGGATCACGTGCGGCTGGCGCGGGTCGACCTCGCGGCCGCGGCAGTGGCCGTCGTACTTCGGCTTCTCCTTGCGCTCCATCTGCTTCGCCCGCAGCACGTCGAGGCGCTCCTTCGGGCAGTCGCAGCGGTAGGCGTGGCCGGCGGCGAGCAGCTGGTCGATCACCTCCTGGTAACGGTCGAAGCGGTTGGTCTGGTAGAACGGCCCCTCGTCGTAGCCGAGGCCGAGCCAGGTCATCCCCTCGAGGATCGCGTTGACCGACTCGGCGCTCGAGCGCTCGAGGTCGGTGTCCTCGACGCGCAGCACGAAGCTGCCGCCGTGGCGGCGGGCGTAGAGCCACGAGAACAGCGCGGTGCGCGCGCCGCCGACGTGCAGGTAGCCGGTCGGGCTGGGAGCGAAACGGGTGCGGACGGTCATGGGCTGCTCGCCGGTCGATGGGTTGGCCGGGGGCTGCCGGCGCGGGCGATTCTAGCAGAAGCGGCCGCGCCGCGAGCTCGGCTCACTGCTGCTTCTGCAGCTTCTCCAGGCGCTCGGCCTCCTCGCGGATCATCTGCTGCAGGCGGCCCTGGTCGGCCTCCATGCGCCGCTTGGCCGACTCGATGTACAGGCTCAGCACCTCCTCGATCGCCTGCGCCAGGCGACGCCCCGGGCCGCTGGCGTAGAAGCGCTCGATCTCGGCCAGCTCGGCGCTGCTGAAGCGGCTGGCGAACTCGCGGTGGAACTCGTCGCGCATCGCCGACCAGCTGATGTACTCCTGCATGAAGCTGTCGAGGGTGTTGCGGTAGGGCTTCATGTGCGGCTTGTCGCTGAGCCACAGGTTGATGATCGCGGCGCGCGCGAGGTCGATCTTGCGCTCCATCTGCAGCGACTCGACCATCGCGTCGATGCCGTTGCCGCCCCGCTCCGCGGCCTGCACGGCGGGCAGCGGCAGGAGGCTCAGCGCGAGCAGCAGCAGGGGCGTCAGGCGGGGCATGGGTCTCTCCGGCGGCGGGCGCGCGGGGTGCGCGCCGGTGGGTTACTCGAGCGTGGCCTTGCAGTGCACGCCGGCGAAGATGCGCCGGTCGGGGTTGGCCAGCGCGGCGCGGATGCCGAAGGTGCCGCTCGAGGGGTCGACCACGCGGTCGACCAGGGTCACCGTGCCGGCGTGCCGCGACCCGACCGGGAACTCCGGCTCGATCACCACGCGGGCGCCCTCCCTGACGCTGGCCAGCATCGCCGCCGGCAGCATCACCTCGGCGTTGATCACGTCGGTCTTGACCAGGGTGACGATCGGCTCGTTGGTCACGTACTGGCCGGGGCTCTGGTGACGCTGTATCACCACGCCGTCGAACGGGCTGCCGATGCGCTTCTGCGCCAGCACCACCTTGGCCTCCTCCATCTCCATGATCGCCAGCTGGCGCTCGGTGCGGATCTCGTCGAGCTCGTGCTCCGAGATCAGGTCCTCCTTGAACAGCTGCTCGTTGCGCACCAGCTTGCGCGTCGAGAACTCGACCCGCGCCTGGCGCAGCGCGACCTGGGCCTGCTCCAGCGACGACTGCAGCTCGGCGATCGGCTGGCCCTTGCGCACGACGTCGCCGCGCTCGACGTGGATCTCGTCGATCACCCCGGGGATCGGGCTGCTGATGGTCACCTGCTCCGAGGGCTCGAGCAGGCAGTCGACGATCTGGCCGGCATCGGCGTCCGTACCCGCGGCCGTGCCGACGCCGAAGCGGCTGAGGTCGGGCAGCCCCTGCGCGCCGAGCGGTGCGGCGAGCAGGGCCAGGGTGGCAAGCAGCAGGTAGCGGGTAAGTTCGGTCATCGCTTCTCAGTCACGGGTGCCGGCGAAAAACAGCAGCTTGCGGGTATTGCGCTCCTGGCGCAACAGCCGCCGGCGGATGCTGGCGTTGCGCCGGTCGAGGCGCCGCTGCAGCAGCCGCGCGTAGAGCAGGAAGGTCGGCAGCCCGAGGCGCGTGGCCAGGCCGAACCAGAGCAGCAGCCGGCCCGGGCCGCGGGCCTGGGTGGTGAACAGGCCGTCCTCGAGGCTGACGATGACCTGGTAGTGCCCCGGGTCGCCCTGGCGGCCGCAGCGGCCGATCAGCTGGCGGTCGATGCGCCGCGATTCGTGCATCTCCGAGACGATCACGTGCAGCCCGCCGAGCGCGGCGACCTCCGGGGTGATCTTGATGTCGGTGCCGCGCCCGGCCATGTTGGTGGCCACGGTGATCTGCCCGGCCTCGCCCGCGCGGGCGATGATCTCGGCCTCCTCGCGGTGGTTCTTCGCGTTCAGCACGCTGTGCTGCAGCCCCTCGGCGGTAAGCCGCTGGCTGATCAGCTCGGAGTCCTCGACCGTGCGCGTGCCGACCAGCACCGGCTTGCCGGCGGCGTGCAGCCGCGCCACCTCGGCGCAGATCGCCGCGTGCTTCTGCTCCCGGGTGCGCAGCACGCGGGTCGGCGCGCGCTGGCGGCGCGCCGGCCGGTTGGTCGGCACCCGGACCACGGTCAGCCCGTAGACCTGGAACAGCTCGCGCGCCACCTCGCGCCCGGTGCCGGTCATGCCGGAGAGGCTCAGGTAGCGGCGGAAGTAGTCCTGGTAGCTGATGCGGTCGATGGTGGCGGTCTGCGCGGTGGTCTTCACCCCCTCCTTGAGCTCGATCATCTGGTGGATGCCGCGCTCCCAGCGCCGCCCGTCGAGCACCCGGCCGGTGTGCTCGTCGACGATCTGCACCTTGTCCTCGTCGACGATGTAGTGGTTGTCGAGCTGGTACAGGTGCAGCGCGGTCAGCGCGTTCTTGACCATCTCCTCGCTGCGCCGGCGCGCCTTCCACAGCGGGCCGTATTCGGCCGACAGCTCGGCGATGTGGCGCCGCCCGGTGTCGTTGATGCGCACCTCGCGCTCGATCTCGTCGAGCTTGAAATCGACATCGCGCAGCAGCTCCCGGCCGACCTCGAGGGCCTGCTCGAGGTAGGCCTTCTCGATGAAGTTCTCCTCCTGGCCCGCGATGATCAGCGGCGAGCGCGCCTCGTCGATCAGCACGCTGTCGGCCTCGTCGACGATGCCGAAGCTGAGCCCGCGCTGGACCTGCAGCGCGGAGCCGACGGCGTCGCCGAACAGGCTCTGCGCGACCCGCGGCAGGCCCGTCCGGGTGCCGCGCCCGCGGATCCGGTCGCGCAGGTAGTCGAACGCGATCTCCTTGTTGGTGCAGTAGGTGATCGCGCGGCCGTAGGCGGCCTGGCGCTGGCCGTCGTCGAGGCCATGGACGATGGCGCCGACGTCGAGTCCGAGCGCGGCGTACAGCGGGCGGCCGAACTCGGCGTCGCGCTCGGCCAGGTAGTCGTTGACGGTGATCACGTGCACGTCGACGCCGTGCAGCGCGGCGCAGGAGGCGGCGATCGCCGCGGTCAGCGTCTTGCCCTCGCCGGTGTCCATCTCGACCACCTTGCCGTCGAGCAGGCAGCGGGCGCCGATCAGCTGGACCTCGAACGGGCGCATGCCGAGGTGGCGGTGCGCCAGCTCGGCGACCACGCCGAACAGCCACGGCAGGGTGTCGCGCGACGGGCGCGCCGAGGCCGCCGGATACAGCCGGGTGCGGATCTGCTCGATGACCTGGGCGTCGTCGAGGTCAGCGCAGGCGGCGCTGGCCCGCCGTGCCGCCGCGAGGAAGCGCTGCCAGTAGAGCCGCTTGGTCGTGTGCTTCAGCGGGCGGCCGTAGGAGAGGAGGCGCTTGAGGAACTCTTCCAGCGTCGTCTCCTCGAAGCGCCGCTCCGGCTTCCAGGCCGGCGAGGCCGGCGGGTAGACGTGGTCGATGACGCTCATCCGGGGGCGCTGTCCGGGCTCAGACCTGGAAGTGCTTGATGAAGGTCTGGCGCAGCTTGCGGTAGAGCAGGCTCGACAGCGGCACCGGCCCGTGCTCGAAGCGCACGTAGATACGTTCCTCGGTGCGTTCGCCGAGGTCCTCGCTGGCGACGATCTCGATCCAGTAGAGCGTCTCCAGGCTGCGCATCCCCTGGTCGCTCTTCGGGTCGATCACCACCTCGCCGCCGCCTTCGACAGCCAGCACCGCGCCAGGCAGCTCGCGCGA
>DATCZX010000287.1:0-2001 GCA_036525695.1 Gammaproteobacteria bacterium
GGTCGCTCCCCACCACCCGGTTCAGCGTCACCGCGCTGCGCCCGGGCTGGACGAACTCGACGTACTCGTCGCCGGCGATCGAGAAGCTGCGCCAGTCGATCGCCCCCTTCTGCGTCGCCTGCGTGATCGTCGTCGCCAGCCGGTCCGGCTGCGCGATGGTCACGTCGCCGGCCACCACCTGGCCGCCCTGCGGCGCCGCCGCCAGCCAGCCCGGTGCCGCCAGCGCCGCCAGCGCCCAGCCGCCGGGGCGCAACACGCGCCGTACGGACTGGGAGAGTGTGGATTCGGGTATCCGATGCGCAATCATGGTGCGATCCCTCAAACGATCTCCGAGCATTCCTGCATCAAAGATCCATGGTCAGGTTGACCCAGAAGCGGCTCTCTTCGTCGCCGTCTGCCGATTCGTGGTTGCCCAGGTTCTGGGCCCACTGCGCTTCTACGGTGTAGCGGTTGTAGGGGAACAGCGTCAGGCCGACACCCCAGCCGGTGCGGCTGGTCTCGTCCTTGTTGCCCTGGTAGCAGGGGGTGTCGTCGCGACACTTGGCCCAGCCGCCGTCGACGAAGACCCGCGCGACGCCGGGGAAGTTGCGCGAGGCGACGAAGAAGCGGCGCAGCTCGAGCGAGGCGTCGGCGCCGGTGTCGCCGCTGACCTCGGTGACCAGGTAGGCGCGCACGCTGGCCGGGCCGCCGAGCGAGAACTTCTGCAGGTCGTTGAGCTCGTCCGGCGAGTAGACGCCGAGGAATCGGCCGAAGACCGACCAGCCAGGGGCGATCGGCTGCTCGTGGCTGGCCGTGACCTCGAGGCGCAGCGCCTGGTCGCCGCTCATCGCCGTGCCGGAGGTGCCCGTGCAGTCGGTGACGGTGACCTCCTCGATCTCGTTGAAGTTGGTGGCCACGCGCAGGCCCGCGGTGGTCAAGGCATTGCCGGGATGGATCTGCTGGAAGCTCATCCCGGCATCGATCAGGGTCATCCCCTCGTCGATGAACGAGCAGGCGGTGCCGTCCTGCTCCGGGTCCATGTGCCTGATGCCGATGTCGAACAGCAGGTTCTGCTTGCGGCTGCGGATGAACGGGTAGGAGTAGCTGAGGCTGTAGGTGTCCGATTCGCCGCCCAGCTGGCCCGGCTCCAGCGGGTCGCCGACGTCGTACTCGCTGTGCGAGGCGACCAGCGACAGGCGGCCGCCGCGGTTGCCGAGCGGCCGGTTGTAGCCGACGCTGTAGCTGGTCAGCAGGCCGGACTCGGTGTGGGTCACCCCGGCGGTGACCTGGTCGCCGGCCCCGGTCGGGTTGTTGATCGCGCCGCTGGCGTTGACACGCCACTCGCCGACGCTCTCGCGGCCGAAGTTGTCGACGCCGACGCGCGCTTCGTAGCGCTTCTCGGCGACGTTCAGGGTGACGTCCGAGGTGCCGAACTCCTCGCCCGGCTCGATCACCGAGCGCACCACCAGGCCCGGCAGGTCGTTCAGCAGCAGCAGCTCGCGCTCGAGGGTGTCGAAGTGCAGCACGCTGCCCTTCTCGAGCCCCTGCACGCGGCCGTCGAGCACGCCGGGGGCGTAGCGGGTCTCGCCCTTGAACAGGGTCTTGCCGACGCGCCCCTCGACCACCTCGAGCAGCACCTCGCCGGACGCGACCTTCTGCGCCGGCACGGTGACCACCGCGAGGCTGAAGCCCTCCTTGCGGTAGTGGTCGGTCAGGCGGTCGGCGACGGCGTAGATCTCGGCCAGGGTCAGCTGCTGCCCCTCGGCGTCGGCGATCAGGCCGCGCAGCTGCTCGCTGGTGAACAGCTGGTTGCCGCGGAAGTTGAAGCGCTTGACCAGGAAGCGCTTGCCGCCCGCGGGCACCGCCTCGCGCGCCGGCTGCGCCGGTTTCTCGGCCTCCGGCGGCGTCTCGCGCGCCACCGGCGGGCTGACCGCCCGGTCGAGCGAGCGCTGGACCGCGCCCGGGGTGGCGGCCTGCTGCCCCCAGGCCGGGGTGGTCGAGAGGATCAACAGGGAGACCGCG
>DATCZX010000288.1:0-25734 GCA_036525695.1 Gammaproteobacteria bacterium
GGTAGTGGCCCTTGAGCTTGAGGATCGGCCGAGCGATCAGCGTCGCCAGGACCCAGGTGACGACCAGCGCCAGCCCCATCGCCAGCCACGCGCTCCAGCCGAAGCGCGTGGTCAGGATCGCCGATGCGTAGGCGCCGATACCGAAGAACGCAGCATGGCCGAGCGAGATCTGCCCGGCGAAGCCCATGAACATGTTCAGGCTCACCGCCAGCATCACGTGCAGGCCGACGGTGACCCCGACGACGGTGACGAAGTAGTTGTCGCGGAACACGAACGGCAGCAGCGCCACCGCCAGCGCGAACGCGAAGAAGCCGCCCAGCCGCTTCATACGCGGTCCACCGCGCGCTTGCCGAACAGCCCGCTGGGCCGGAAGAACAGCACCAGCAGGATCACCAGGAAGGCCAGCGCGTCCTTGTAGCCGGACGAGATCAGCCCGGCGCCGAGCGACTCGAGCACGCCGAGCAGCAGGCCGCCGGCGACCGCGCCCATCGAGCTGCCCATGCCGCCGAGGATCGCCGCCGAGAAGCCCTTGAGCCCGAGCATGATGCCGGCGTCGTAGGAGGTGAAGGCGATCGGCGCGATCAGGATCCCGGCGACCGCGCCGAGGAACGCCGACAGCCCGTAGCTGAACAGCATCATCAGGCGCACGTTGATCCCCATCAGCTGGGCGGCGACGCGGTTGCTCGCGCACGCCAGCACCGCCTTGCCCATCAGCGTGCGGTCGAAGAACCAGCGCACCGCCAGCACCAGCGCCGCGGTCAGGCCCATCACCCAGAGGTTCTGCGGCAGCACCGTGGCGGTGCCGAGGTGCAGCGGCGTCTCGCCGGAGAAGTGCGGCAGCGAGTGGAAATCCTTGCCCCACAGCAGCAGCGCGGCGCCGCGCAGGAAGATCGCCGCGCCGATGGTGATGATGATGGTCGCGACCACCGAAGCCCCGCGCGCCGGCTCGATCGCGAACTTCTGCAGCACCAGCCCGACGCAGGTCACCGCCAGCACCGCGCCGACGATCGCCAGCGGGTAGGGCAGGCCGCTGGCGAGCAGCGCCACGGTGCTCATCGCGCCGAGCATCACGAACTCGCCCTGGGCGAAGTTCACCACGTCGGACGCGTTGTAGATGATCGCGAAGCCGAGGCCGACCAGCGCGTAGGTGGCGCCGACGGTGATGCCGGTGATCAGGAACTGCAGGATCAGGTCGAACATGGGGTTTCCCGGTCAAGCCGGGTCCCGCCGCCGCCGTGGGACGGCGACGGGACGTAGCCAGCGTGGGAAGGGAGCGGGCCGGTTACTCGACCAGCTTCCAGTCGCCGTTACGGATCTCGAGCAGCTTGAACGCGTCGAGGCCAAGACCCATGTGGTCGGTCGCGCTCATGTTGAACACGCCGCCGGTGCCGCTGAAGCCGCGGGTCTTCTCGATCTCGGCGCGCACCTTCTCCTTGTCGGTGCTGCCGGCGCGCTTGATCGCCTCGACCGCCAGGAACAGGCCGTCGTAGGCGTGGCCGCCGAAGGTCGAGACGGGACCGTGCTTGGCCTCGTACTTCTTCTTGTAGTCGAGCTCGACCGCCTTCTGCGGGTCGTTGTCGGGCAGCTGCTCGGCGACCAGCAGGGCCGCGGCCGGCAGGCGCACGCCCTCGGCGGCGTCGCCGGAGAGCTCGATGTACTTCTTCGAGGCGACGCCGTGCGACTGGTACAGCGGCGCGCTGATGCCGAGCTGGCGCACGTTCTTGGTGACGATCGCCGGGCCCGAGCCGAAGCCGCAGTTGAGCAGCGCCTGCGGGTTGGCCGCGCGGATCTTGGACAGCTGCGTGGTCATGTCGGTGTCCTTGGCGCCGTAGGTCTCGTCGGCCACGATGGTGATCCCGCTCTCGGCCGCCAGGCCGACCGCCTGGCCACGGCACGACTTGTCGAAACCGCCGTCGCCACTGATCAGGCCGATCTTGGTCAGGCCGCGCTTCTGCATGTCGCCGTAGACCTTCTGCACCGCCATGCGGTCGGTGTGCGGGGTCTTGAACACCCACTTCTTGACCGGGTCGATGATCTGGATCGCGCCGGCCAGCGAGATGAACGGCACCCCGGCCGACTCGACCTCGGGGATCACCGCCATGGTGCTGCCGGAGGTGGAGCCGCCGACGATGACGTCGACCTTGTCGCTCTGGATCAGCCGCTTGACGAAGTTGACCGACTCCTTGGCGTTGCCGCCGTCGTCGTAGTGGACCAGCTCGACCTGGCGCCCGAGCAGGCCGCCGGCGGCGTTGATCTCCTCGACGTACATCTGCAGCGTCTTCAGCTCGGGATCGCCGAGGAACGACGCCGGTCCGGTCACGGCCAAAAAGGTACCGATCTTGATCGGCTCGGCGGCCAGCGCCTGGCCGACGCCGAGCGCGACGCCCATCACCCCGGCTGCGAGGCCGGAAATCCAGCGGTGCTTGTGCATGACTATCCTCCTGAGGAACTGTTATTGACTTCCCAGGAGCGGGACGGCGACCCGGGAAGCTTACGTTTACGTAAAGGTCACATGGACCTGCGCCTACTGTAATCAGCGTGCCGGCCCAACGCAATACCCCGTCACCGGCCGGCGCATTATGGCACCCTCCGCTGGGGCTTGTGCATTACGTTTACGTAAACGTAAAATGGTCCGTCAAAACGGTCCCCGGCGATCACCCGAACGCCTCCGCAGGGACCCGCGAACCATCTGGAGGAGCACATGCAACAGAGTCTGCAGCCGGGCCTGACCAAGACCGCCCGGATCACCATCGACACCGCCCGCACGATCGACTTCATGGGCGACGAGGGCCGCGTCTACGCCACCCCCGAGCTGGTCCGCGACATCGAGATGACCTGCCGCGACCTGCTGCTCGAGCACCTCGACGCCGGCGAGGACTCGGTCGGCACGCGCGTCGAGGTGGACCACATCGGCGCCACGCTGCTCGGCATGTGGGTCGAGATCACGGTGACCGTCAGCGCGGTCAACGGCCGCGCGGTCAGCTTCGAGATCAGCGCCCGCGACAACCTCGAGGACGTCGCCCGCGGCAAGCACAACCGCTTCGTCGTCGACGTGGCCAAGACCGCCGAGCGGCTCAAGGGCAAGGCGGCCAAGGCCGGCCTATGAGCGCCCCGGAAGGCGGGACCGTGAAGAAGGTCCCGACCTACTGCTACCAGTGCGTCGCCGGCCCCGACCTGCTGACGGTCAAGGTGGTCGACGGCGTCGCCACCGAGGTCGAGCCGAACTTCGCCGCGGCCGAGGTCACCCCGTCGGCGGGCAAGGTCTGCGTCAAGGCGTACGGGTTGCTACAGAAGATGTACAACCCGAACCGCATCCTGACGCCGATGAAGCGCACCAACCCGAAGAAGGGGGTCGACCAGGACCCGGGCTTCGTGCCGATCTCGTGGGACGAGGCGCTGGACACCATCGCCGCGCGGCTGCACGAGGTGCAGGCCAAGGGGCCGAACGACAGCTCCGGCTACCCGCGCATCGCCGCCAGCTTCGGCGGCGGCGGCACGCCGACCTATTACATGGGCACGCTGCCGGCGTTCCTCGCCTCGATCGGGCCGATCGACTTCGGCTTCGGCAGCGGCCAGGGCGTCAAGTGCTACCACTCCGAGCACCTCTACGGGGAGCTCTGGCACCGCGCCTTCACCGTCGCCCCGGACACCCCGAACACCGAGTTCATCCTCTCGTTCGGCTACAACATCGAGGCCTCGGGCGGAGTCTGCGGGGTCAAGCGCCACGCCGACGCCCGCGCCCGCGGGGTCAAGCGGGTGCAGATCGAGCCGCACCTGTCGGTCACCGGGGCGTGCTCGGCCGAGTGGGTGCCGATCCGGCCCAAGACCGACGCCGCGTTCATGTTCGGGCTGATCCACGTGATGCTGCACGAGCAGCGCCAGCGCCTCGACATCCCGTTCCTCAAGCACCGCACCACCTCGCCCTACCTGGTGGCGCCCAACGGCTTCTTCCTGCGCGATCCGGCGACCCGCAAGCCGCTGCTCTACTGCCTCCAGCGCAAGCGCGCGGTGCCGTTCGACACCCCCGACACCGACCCGGCGCTCGAGGGCACGTTCAAGGTCTCCGGGATCGAGATCGGCGCCGACGACGACGCCTGGGAGCACCGCCTGGAGAAGGTCCAGCCGGCGTTCCAGAAGCTGCTCGAGCACACCGCCGAGTACACCCCGCTGTGGGCCGGGCGCATCTGCGACGTGCCGCACAAGGTGATCCGCCGCCTGGCGCTCGAGTTCCTCGACCACGCGCGGGTCGGCGAGACGGTCGAGATCGAGGGCCGCACGCTGCCCTACCGCCCGGTCGCCATCGCCCTGGGCAAGACGGTCAACAACGGCTGGGGCGGCTTCGACTGCTGCTGGGCGCGCACGCTGATGGCGTGCCTGGTCGGCGCGCTCGAGGTGCCCGGCGGCACGCTCGGCACCACGGTGCGCCTGAACCGCCCGGCGACCGACCGCGCGCTCAGCGTCAAGGGCCATCCCGACGGGTTCATGGACTACCCGATGAACCCGACCGACAAGGCCGGCTGGCTGGCCAAGCCCGACGTGCGCAACGCCAACCGCACGCTGATCCCGCTGGTCGCGAACTCGCCGTGGAGCCAGGCGCTGGGCCCGACCCACCTGGCCTGGATGCAGCAGCAGAAGGCGCCCGAGCACTGGCCGCAGGCGACCCCGCCGGACATCTGGTTCGTCTACCGCACCAACCCGGCGATCTCGTTCTGGGACACGCGGCAGATCGAGCAGGTGCTGGCCCGGTTCCCGTTCACCGTCTGCTTCGCGCTGACCCTGGACGAGACCAACCACTTCGCCGACATCCTGCTGCCGGACCGCACCGACCTCGAGGGGCTGCAGCTGATCCGCGTCGGCGGCACCAAGTTCATCGAGCAGTTCTGGGACTACCAGGGCTTCGCGCTGCGCCAGCCGGTCGCCGAGGGCCAGGGCGACGCGCGCGACTTCACCTGGATCGCGACCGAGCTGGCGCACCGCAGCGGCGTCCTCGGCAAGTACGTCAAGGCGGTCAACCGCGGTGCCGCCGGGGTGCCGCTGCAGGGCAAGAACTACGACTTCTCGCTGCCCGAGGAGGAGGCGCCGACGGTCGAGGCGGTGTGGGACGCGACCTGCCGCGCCGCCAGCGCCGAGATCACCGACGGCGCCGAGACCCAGGGCCTCGACTGGTACCGCGAGCACGGCTTCCGGCTGGCGCCGTTCCCGCGCGTCAAGTGGTACCTGTACCCGGCGATCGAGGACGCCGGCCTGCGCTTCGAGCTGCCCTACCAGGAGCGGCTGATGCGCATCGGCAAGCAGCTCGGCCGGCGCCTGCACGAGCACGGCATCAGCTGGTGGGACGAGCAGCTCGAGGAGTACGACCCGCTGCCCGAGTACAAGAACTACCCGGAGCTGTGGGAGAAGGCGCTGGAGCGCAACTTCAAGGTCGACATCCGCGACTACCCGTTCTGGGCGGTGACCACGCGCAGCATGCAGTACGCCTGGGGCGGCAACGTCGGCATCCAGCTGATGCGCGAGGTGGCCGAGAACGTGGGCGGTCACGGCGGCGTGGTGCTGAACAGCGGCCGCGCCGCCGAGCTCGGCCTCGCCGACGGCGACCTGGTCGAGATCCGCTCGCCGCTCAACGTCACCCGCGGCCGCGTGGTCGCCCGCCAGGGCATCCGCCCCGACACCGTGTTGATGGTCGGCCAGTTCGAGCACTGGGCGACGCCGTTCGCCAAGGACCTGGAGCTGCCCAGCCTGAACAAGCTGGTGCCGATGCTGCTCGACCTGACCGACTCGACCGGCTCCGGCGCCGACCTGACCCGGGTCAGCATCAAGCGCGTGGGAGCGAAGCGATGACCCGCTACGTCATGGTCGCCGACCTCGAGCGCTGCGTCGGCTGCCAGACCTGCACCGCGGCGTGCAAGCACGCCAACGCCACCGCCCCCGGGGTGCAGTGGCGCAAGGTGCTGGACATGGAGGTGGGCAGCTACCCCGACGTGCGCCGCGCCTTCGTCCCGGTCGGCTGCATGCACTGCGCCGACCCGCCGTGCATGCACGTCTGCCCGTCGACCGCCACCGGCCAGCGCGCCGACGGCATCGTCACCATCGACTACGACCTGTGCATCGGCTGCACCTACTGCGCGGTCGCCTGCCCGTACCAGGCGCGCTACATGGTCGAGGAACCGAACCAGGCCTACCGCAAGGGGCGCATGCGCCACGAGGAGCGGCGCGACGAGCCCGGCCGGCTCGGCGTGGCGCAGAAGTGCAGCTTCTGCGTCGACCGCATCGACTACGGCAAGGCCCACGGCCTGACCCCCGGGGTCGATCCCGAGGCCACGCCCGCCTGCGTCAACGCCTGCATCGCCAGCGCGCTGCACTTCGGCGACATCGAGGATGCGCAGAGCAACGTCAGCCAGCTGCTGGCGACGCACAAGCACTTCCGCATGCACGAGGAGCTCGGCACCGAGCCGGGCTTCTTCTACCTCTGGGAGGACGCATGAGCGTCGGTGGCAAACCCTGGCTGCAGACCCACTGGGACTGGCACGTCGCGCTGAACTTCGTCACCGGCGGCAGCGGCAGCGGGCTGCTGCTGGCGGCGGCCGTCGCCGGCCTCGCCGGCCTCCCGTTGAAGCTGCCGGCGCTGCTCGGCCTGCTGCTGGTCGGCGGCGGGCTGGCGCAGGTGTCGCTGCACCTCGGCCGCCCGCTGCGCGCGCTGAACGTGCTGCGCCAGCCGGGCCGCTCGTGGATGACCCGCGAGGCCTGGGTCGCCGGGCCGCTGCTCGGCCTGGCGCTGCTGACCGCGCTGCTCGACTCGGCCCTGCTCGGGGTGCCGACCGCCGTCTGCGCGGCCGCGTTCCTCTACTGCCAGGCGCAGATGCTGCACGAGGCGAAGGGCATCCCGGCCTGGCGCGAGCCGCGCCTGGTGCCGCTGGTCCTGGCCACCGGGCTGGCCGAGGGCGTCGCGCTGTACCTGCTGGTGCTGCTGTTCAGCGGCTCGCCGGCGGCGCAGCTGACCACCGGCAGCGCGCTGCTGCTGCTGCTCGGGGCGCGGCTCTACGCCTGGTACGGCTACCGCCGCGCGCTGGCCGGCAACGCGCCGCAGGCCGCGCTGGCCGTGCTGGCGCGGGCCGAGGGGCCGTTCGCCGGTGCCGGTCACCTGGTGCCGCTGCTGCTGCTGGCGGTCGCCGCCGCCGTGCCGTCGGCGCGCGAGGCCCTCGCGGCGCTGGCCGCGCTGGCCGCGCTGCTGTCCGGCTGGGGGCTCAAGTTCGCGATCGTCACCCGCGCCGGCCACAACCAGGGCTTCGCGATCCTGCACACCCCGGCGCGCGGGGCCGGCACCGGCGGCATCGGCAGCAAGCCCGGCTGGTGAGCCGCGCCGGGGAGCGGGACCGGTTTCCCGGTCGTTCGAGGAAAACAGCGGTGGCCGCCTGGACGGAAGGAGCGCAACGACCTGCCGGCACCCGGCCGGCGCCGTTGCCTAGTTCCCGGTTCGACAGGCTGCTAGGGTTGAACAACCACGCGCCGGGCGCCGAGGGGGCGCGACCGGACGCAGAAAAATGAGACCAGCAGGAGGTTCCCGATGAGCCAGTCCGTGAAGTCCGGCAAGGCGCCGTTCCATTTCCATCCCGAGGTCGAGGCGCTGCCACGCAAGAAACTCGCGAAGCTGCAGCTCGAGCGGCTGCAGAAGACCCTCGCCCACGCCTACGCCAACGTGGACCATTTCCGCGCCCGGTTCGATGCCGCCGGGGTCAAGCCCAAGCACCTGAAGTCGCTCGAGGACCTCGCCAGGTTCCCGTTCACGGTCAAGAACGACCTGCGCGACCACTACCCGTTCGGCATGTTCGCCGTGCCGATGGACAAGGTGGTGCGCGTGCACGCCTCGTCGGGCACCACCGGCAAGCCGACCGTGGTCGGCTACACGCGCGGTGACATCCGCCGCTGGGGCGACCTGATGGCGCGCTCGATCGCCAGCGCCGGCGGGCGCCCCGGCGACATCCTGCACAACGCCTACGGCTACGGCCTGTTCACCGGCGGGCTCGGCGCCCACTACGGCGGCGAGCGCCTCGGCTGCAGCGTGACCCCGATGTCGGGCGGCAACACCGAGAAGCAGATCGTGCTGCTCAAGGACTTCGGCGCCAACGTGCTCTGCGCGACCCCCTCCTACGCGCTGAACATCGCCGAGGTGGCCGAGGCCGAGGGCGTCGACCTGGCCGGCGGCCCGTTGCGCGTCGGCGTGTTCGGCGCCGAGCCGTGGTCGGAGGCGATGCGCGCCGAGCTCGACCAGCGCCTCGGCCTGCGCGCCGTCGACATCTACGGGCTTTCCGAGATCATGGGCCCGGGCGTCGCCGCCGAGTGCTGCGAGGAGCGCGCCGGCCTGCACGGCTGGGAGGACCACTTCCTGTTCGAGATCATCGACCCGGAGAGCGGCGCGCCGAAGGCGCTCGGCGAGTCCGGCGAGCTGGTCATCACCACGCTGACCAAGCGGGCGCTGCCGATGATCCGCTACCGCACCCGCGACATCACCCGCCTGAGCCGCGAACCGTGCAGCTGCGGCCGCACCCACGTGCGCATCCTGCGCGTGACCGGGCGCAACGACGACATGCTGATCATCCGCGGGGTCAACGTCTACCCGTCGCAGATCGAGGCGGTGATGGTCGGCATCGCCGGAATCACCCCGCACTACCAGCTGGTGGTGCGCCGCAAGGGCTCGATGGATACGCTCGGGGCCGAGATCGAGGCTGCGCCCGAGACCGCGGCCGGCGACTACCCGCGGCTCGCCGGCGAGATCCGCCACCACATCAAGTCGATGGTCGGCGTCACCTGCGACGTGCAGATCAAGGCCCCGGGCGAGGTGCCGCGCTCGCAGGGCAAGGCGGTGCGCGTCCGCGACGAGCGGCCGAAGGGCTGACGATTCCTCGCGCCGGCCCGCCAGCGCGGGCCGGCGCACTGCTGCCACCCGCGGCTGCCGGCCGCGCGCCATCGGGCACGACCGGTGCGTTAGAACCGGTGCACGGCACCCTCCAATCCCGCTACCGCCGCACCGCCCTCGCGCGGCCGGCGCGTCCCCCGGCGACCCGCATCCCTCTGCTGGCACAAAAAAACGGGGCGGCCCGTGGGCCGCCCCGCTAGTCAGCTCCGGACCGGCCGGGCTTACTTGGTCTCGATGATCACCGCGATCACGCGACGGTTGCGCTGGCGCCCGTCCTTGCTCGCGTTGTCGGCGATCGGCCGGGTCTCGCCGTAGCCGACCGTCTTCAGGCGGTTGGCATCGATCTTCTTCTTGTTGACCAGGTAGTCGCGCACCGAGTCGGCGCGGCGCTCGGAGAGCTTCTGGTTGTAGCTGTCCGGGCCGGTGCTGTCGGTGTGGCCCTCGATGGTCGCAACCGAGCCCGGGTGCTGCTCCATGAACGCCGCGGCGTCACCGAGCAGGGCGTGGTACTGCGGGCGGATGTCGGACTTGTCGAAGTCGAACTCGATCTTCAGCTCCATCCGCGTCGGCGCCATCATCACCGGGCAGCCCTGCGCGTCGACCTTGGTGCCGAGCGGGGTGTTCGGGCACTTGTCGAGGTAGTCGGGCACCCCGTCACCGTCGCTGTCGAGCGGGCAACCGCGGCTGTCCACCGGCGCACCCTTCGGGGTGTTCGGGCAGTGGTCGAAGCTGTCCGGCACGCCGTCGCCGTCGCTGTCGAGCGGGCAACCGTCGGCACCGACCGCGACCCCCTTCGGGGTGTTCGGGCAGCGGTCCTTGTCGTCGGTGACGCCGTCGCCGTCGCTGTCGAGCGGGGCGGCGGCCATCGCCTTCGGCACGCCGAACAGCAGCTGCAGGCCGGCCTGCAGCTGGTAGTCGTCGTCGTTATCGTCCCCCATGTCCAGCAGGTAACGGCCATCGAGGCGCAGGGCAACCTGTGGCGTGAGGAAGTACTTCAGGCCTGCGGCGAGGTTGATCAGCGAATCGCCGTCATCGTCGCCGCCCTGGGGGTCCATGTTGCGGTAGCCGATACCGCCGCCGAGGTAGGGGACCAGTGCGTCGCCCTTGTCGAAGTGGTAGAGCCCGCTGATGGTGGCGATGTTCGTGTCGACCTCACCAGCGCCGCCGCGCAGGTCGACCTTCGAGTAACTGAGCAGCGCCTCTACGCTCCAGTTGCGGCTGAAGTTGTGCCCGATGCCGAGGCTGTAGACGGTGTCGTCGTCTTCCACCGCCACGTTGTCGTACCAGTGCAGGCCGATCATCGGGCTCACCGTCCAGGCGCCCTCCCGCTCGACCGCCGAGGCGGCCCCGGCCGTCAATGCAAGCGCTAATGCAGCAGCAGCGCCAATCGCCTTTTTCATCATGCGAACTCCCTATCAGTTGACCGCAAGAAGAGCGTTCCTGTCGCCGGAAACGACCTTCCCCCTCTATATAGTGGCGTAGATTAGCCCATTAACCGGGGCCTGTCACCGTGAAACCGCTGCGCCGTCAGGCGAAACGGTAGCCGAACGCGGCGTGGAACCGCTCGTCGATCTCGGCCGCGTCGAACGCGTGGTTCTGGGTGCCGTGGCAGCCGACCTTCAGCGCCCCGAGCAGCGCGGCGATGCGCCCGCTGGTCGGCCAGTCGAGCCCGCGCTCGAGGCCGAACAGCAGGCCGGCCCGGTAGGCGTCGCCGCAGCCGGTCGGATCGACCGCCTCCGCGACCGTCACCGCGGGTATCTCGTGGACCTGGCCCGCGTGGTGGATCAGCGAACCGGCGGCGCCGCGGGTGACGATCACCGCTTCGACGCGCCGCGCCAGCTGCTCCAGCCCGAGCCCGGTGCGCTCCTGCACCAGCCGCGACTCGTAATCGTTGACCGCGAGCCAGCGCGCCTGGTCGATGAAGCGCAGCAGTTCCGCGCCGTCGAACAGCGGCAGCCCCTGGCCGGGGTCGAAGATGAACGGGATCCCGGCCGCGGCGAACTGCGCGGCGTGGTCGAGCATCCCCTGGCGGCCGTCCGGGGCGACGATGCCGAGCGTGACCCCCTGCGCCTCGGCCACCCGGTTGCGCTCGGAGGCGTTCATCGCCCCGGGGTGGAACGCGGTGATCTGGTTGTCGTCGAGGTCGGTGGTGATGTAGGCCTGCGCGGTGTACGTTCCCGGCACCTCGGTCACGTGGGTGCGCTCGATACCGCAGCGGTCGAGCCAGGCCGCGTAGTCGCCGAAATCGGTGCCGACGGTCGCCATCGGCAGCGCGGTGCCGCCGAGCAGCTTGAGGTTGTAGGCGATGTTGCCCGCGCAGCCGCCGAAGTTGCGCCGCAGTTCCGGCACCTGGAACGACACGTTCAGCAGGTGCACCTGCTCCGGCAGGATGTGGTTCCGGAAGCGGTCGTGGAACACCATGATGGTGTCGTAGGCGAGCGAGCCGCAGATCAGCGTCGACATCGGGCGGTCCCCTGTTTCCGCGGGACCGTGGATGGTAGCGGCACGCCCCCGCCGCCGGCAACCGGTGGCGGGCTTACGGGTTCAGCGCGCTGTAGACCGTCTGCGCGACCGGCAGCAGCTGGTCGCGGGTCAGCGGAGCGGAGAGCGCGTAGCCGAACGGGCCGTCGACCCAGTAGAACACGCCCAGGCCGTCCTGCTCGGCGAAGCGGAACGCGGTGTCACGGTTGTCGCTGACCCCGGAGCGGACGTAGAGCGTGAGCCGGCGGCCGGCGCTGTCCTGGTACATCAGCTGGGCCGCCGGGCCGTCGCTGGCCGGGAGCAGGCGCCCGCCGACCAGCTGGTAGCCGAGGCCGTCGAGCGCGGGCGCGTGCAGCGGCGCGCCGAGGCGCTTGGAGAGCCAGCCGACCAGGTGCGCCTGCTGCGCCGCGACCACCTCGACCGGGTGCAATACCTCCGGGGCGTAGACCGCGTGCGCGACCCCGGCCGGGCGCGCCAGCGCCAGCTCGAGCGCCGCACCGGCGTCACCGGCGGAGCGCGCGTGCAGCTGCCAGCCCGCCACTCCGCCGATCACGCCGCCGAGCGCCAGCCAGGCGCTGACGGCGGCGACGGCCAGGCGGCGCGGTGCGCGCGGCCGCTGCACCAGGCGCTGCGGCAACGGCGCGTCGACGACCGGGTCGAAGCTGGAGTGCAGCACGGCGTTGAGCCGCCGGTAGTCGTCGACCTGCGCGGCGACCGTCGGATGCGCGGCGAGGTACTCCTCGAGTTCGCGCCGGCGCACCGGGTCGAGCGCACCGTCGACGTACCCGTGCAGGTCGGCCTCGCTGATCGGTCCCCGGTTCACTTGACCCTCCGCAGCCGCGGTGCACTCCCGCCGCCGAGTTCCGCGCGCAGCCGCTCGCGCGCGCGGTGCAGGCGCGACATCACCGTGCCGAGCGGCAAGTCCAGCGTCGCGGCGACCGCCTCGTAGCTGAACCCCTCGAGCGCCACCAGCAGCAACACCTGCCGCTGCGGCTCGGGCAGGCGCTGCAGCGCGCGGTCGAGATCGCGGATCTCGAGCGCCATCTCCGGCGCCTGCGGACTCGCCGCGCCCGCCCCCTCCTCGTCGAGCGGGTCCTCGGCGGGGCGGCCGCGCAGCCGGCGCACGCGGTTGGCGTTGACCCGGTGCATGATGGTGAACAGCCAGGCGCGCATGTCGCTGCCGGCGCGCCAGCGGTGCAGGCGGCTCCAGGCCCGCTCGAGGCAGTCCTGGACCAGGTCGTCGGCGCTGCCAGCCTGCCCGGTCAGCGCGCGCGCGTAGCGGCGCAGGCGCGGGATCTGTTCCAGCAGCAGGGTTTCGGCGGCGTCCACGGTCCCGTCATGCGCGGCTCTACCTACCCGGACAAACACCGGGCGGGGCGGATTATTCCCGGGCCCGCTCAGAGCGACTCGTCGACCAGCCGGCGCAGCAGTTGCTCGATCGCCTCCAGCGGTGGCGTGGCGCCGGAGGCGGTCGGCTTGGCAAAGGCCAGGTAGACGCTGCCGGCGTCGCCGGGCAGCGTGTAGACCGCGATCCGGTACGGGCACTGCACCAGGTCGGCCGGGTTGGCCTCGACCATGCGCCGGGTCAGCAGCGCGCTGCAGAACTCGACCACCTCGGCCTGCCCGACCGGCGAGCCGCTGAAGCCGAGATCGGGCGCGGTGCGCTCGAGCATCTCGCCGACGTGGCCGACCGTGCTGACGGTCAAGCCGGCGCCGATGATCGCCTGCTCGAGGTTGCCGCGGATGTCGGCGAATTCGCCGCCGGTGCGCGCCACCACCCGGTGGCCGTCGTCACGCCATTCCGCGGCCTGCGCGGCTGCCGTGAGCAGCCACGCCAACACGGTGCACGAAGCCCATCTGCGCATCGTCTCGCTCCCCGGGCTGCCGGGGCGGCAGCACTGTCGATCGAGTATAATCGGCCCCCCGCAGCCCCTGCCACGCAGCCAACTCGCCCAGGCCAACGCCAGATGACCGACGCCGCCCGCCAGCAGTCGCCCGCCGCGCAGACCATCGCCTACGTGATCGAGGACCGGCTCTACCTGAACATCACCGACCGCTGCACGCTGGCCTGCCGGTTCTGCCCGAAGACCCAGGGCTCGCGGCGCGTGCACGACTACGACCTGACCCTCGACCACCGCCCCGAGTTCGACGAGGTGGTGGCGGCGATCGGCGATCCCACCGCCCATGCCGAGGTGGTGTTCTGCGGCTACGGCGAACCGACCCTGCGGCTCGGCCTGCTGCTCGAGGTGGCGCGCTGGGTCAAGCAGCGCGGCGGCCGCGTGCGGGTCAACACCGACGGGCTGGCCAGCCTGGTGCACAAGCGCGACGTGCTGCCCGAGATGGCCGGGCTGGTCGATGCGCTGTCGGTGTCGCTGAACGCCCAGTCGCCCGAGGTCTACAACCGCCACTGCGAACCGGCGCTGCCCGGCGCCTACCAGGCGCTGCTGGCGTTCCTGCAGGAGGCCCCGCGCTACGTGCCCGAGGTCACCGCGACGGCGATCGACGGTCTCGAGGACGTCGACATCGAGGCCTGTGCGCGCATCGCGCGGATGTGCGGCGCGCGCTTCCGTCGCCGCGAGCTCGACGTGGTCGGCTGAGCGGAGGCCGCGATGCACCTGGTCTGTCCCGCCGGCAACCTGCCCGCGCTGAAGGGCGCGGTCGACCACGGCGCCGACGCCGTCTACATGGGCTTCCGCGACGACACCAACGCGCGCTCGTTCCCCGGCCTGAACTTCAGCGAGGGGAATGCCCGCGACGCCATCCGCTACGCCCACGCCAGGGGCGCGCAGGTGTTCGTCGCGATCAACACCTACCCGCAGCCGGACGGCTGGTCGCGCTGGGAGGCGGCCGTCGACCACGCCGCCGAGCTCGGCGTCGACGCGCTGATCATCGCCGACATGGCGGTGCTCGACTACGCGCTGCGCACGCACCCCGGGCTGCCGCGCCACCTCTCGGTGCAGGGCTCGGCGACCAACTACGAGGCGATCCGCTTCTACCACGAGCAGTTCGGCATCCGCCGCGTGGTGCTGCCGCGCGTGCTGTCGCTGCAGCAGGTCGAGCAGGTGATCGCGCAGGTGCCGGTCGAGGTCGAGGTGTTCGGCTTCGGCGGGTTGTGCGTGATGGTCGAGGGGCGCTGCACGCTCTCCTCGTACGCCACCGGGCAGTCGCCCAACGGCTGCGGCGTCTGCTCGCCGGCCAGCGCGGTGCGCTGGCAGGAGACCGCGGCGGGGCTCGAGTCGCGCCTCGGCGGGCTGCTGATCGACCGCTACGGGCCGGGCGAGCACGCCGGCTACCCGACCGTCTGCAAGGGCCGTTACCGGGTCGGCGAGTCGACCTACTACGCGATCGAGGAGCCGAGCAGCCTGAACACGCTGGAGCTGCTGCCCGAGCTGCAGGCGATCGGGGTCAAGGCGGTGAAGATCGAGGGGCGCCAGCGCAGCCCGGCCTACGTCAAGCAGGTCACCCGGGTGTGGCGCGAGGCGCTCGACGCCGTCGCCCGCGACCCCGCGGCGTTCGTGCCGCGGCCCGAGTGGCTGGCCGCGCTCGGCAAGGTCAGCGAAGGGGCGCAGACCACCCTCGGCGCCTACCACCGGCCGTGGCAGTGAGCGGCCCGCGCCTGAGCCTCGGCCCGGTCCAGTACCACTGGCCGCGGGCGCGCCTCGAGGCGTTCTACGCCGAGGTCGCCGACGGCCCCGCCGCGGTGGTCTACCTCGGCGAGACGGTCTGCTCGAAGCGCCGCGAGCTGCGCCTCGACGACTGGCTGGCGCTGGCCACGCAGCTGCAGCAGGCCGGCAAGGAGGTGGTGCTGAGCAGCCTGGCGCTGCTCGAGGCCGAGTCCGAGCTCAAGCGGCTGCGCCGGCTGTGCAGCAACGGCCGCTTCCGCGTCGAGGCCAACGACATCGGCGCGGTGCGCCTGCTGGCCGCCGAGGGGGTGCCGTTCGTCACCGGGCCGGCGGTCAACATCTACAACCAGCACACCCTCGCGCTGCTGGCGCGGCAGGGACTCTGCCGCTGGGTGATGCCGCTGGAGCTGTCGCGCGCGACGCTGGCCGGGATCCTCGCCGAGGCGCCGCCCGCGATCGAGACCGAGGTCACCGTCTACGGCCGCATCCCGCTGGCGTGGTCGGCGCGCTGCTTCACCGCCCGGCACCACAACCTGCCCAAGGACGACTGCCGCGAGGTGTGCCGCGACTACCCCGACGGCCTGCTGGTCGAGACCCGCGAGGCGCAGCCGTTCCTGGCCTTCAACGGCATCCAGACGCAGTCCGCGCAGACCTACTCGCTGGTCGAGGAGGTCGAGGACCTGGCCGCGCTCGGCGTCGACCTGCTGCGGGTCTCGCCGCAGGCCGCGGACACCGCCACGGTGCTGGCCTGCTTCGCCGCGGTGCTGGACGGCGGGCGTGCCGCGGACGACGCCGCAGCGGAGCTGGCGGGGCTGATGCCGGTCGGCGCGTGCCGCGGTTACTGGTACGGCGAGGCCGGGATCGCCACGCCGGCCCGGGCCTGAGCCGTCGACTCGAGCGGCGCGCCGCGGAGCGTGCTACTCCGACCCCGCGCTGGCGGCGCCGCAGACCCGGCGGTAGGCCGCCAGTGCGCCGTCGAGCCAGCGCGCCGCCGCCGGCGGCAGCTCCTCGACACCGAACTCCAGGCTGTCGAGCAGGTTCTTCAGCTGCAGCCCCAGCGCGGTGTCGCCCTCGATGCGCAGGCGGCGCTGGAAGAACAGCGTGTCGGGGTCCTCGCGCCGGGTCGCCAGCAGCAGGAAGTCGTACAGGTCGCCGCTCATGCTGACGTCCGCCGGGCGCTCGCTCTGGCCGGCGTAGAAGCCGCCGACGCCGAGGAACAGCCGGTACTCGACCCCGGTGTCGTCGACGCGGATGGCCACGGTGCGGCCGAACAGGAAATCGAGTTCCCCGTCGCGCCGCGGCGCGGCGAGGACCCGGTCCAGCACGCCGGCGAGCACGGTCGAGTGCAGCACCGCGGGGACCAGGCGGAACGGCAGCCGCAGCGGCGCCGGCAGGCGCACGGCAGGTTCGTGGGCTGGCGAGGCAGGCTGGCTCATCGGGCGGCGACTATAGCACGGCCCGCCGCCGCGCTCTGCTAAGCTTGGCCCGGTTTCCAACCGCGTCCACGGAACCGGACGATGCCCAGCGACCGCACCGCTTTTCGCTACGACCGCCCCGGCCGCGACGCGGCCGCGCTGCGCCGCTCGATCGCCAACCACCTGACCTACACGGTGGGCAAGGACCCGATCACCGCGACCGACCGCGACTGGTTCTTCGCCCTCGCCCACGCCACCCGCGACCGCCTGGCCGAGCGCTGGATGGAGACCATGCGCCGCCTCTACCGGACCGGCACCAAGCGCGTCTACTACCTGTCGCTCGAGTACCTGATCGGCCGGCTGCTGAGCACCGGCCTGCACAACATCGGCCTGTTCGACGAGGCGCGCGCGGCGCTCGCCGACCTCGGCCTCGATTTCGACCGCCTGCGCGCCATGGAGCCGGACGCCGCGCTCGGCAACGGCGGCCTCGGCCGCCTGGCCGCCTGCCTGCTCGACTCGATGGCGACGCTGCGCCTGCCCGGCTACGCCTACGGGATCCGCTACGAGTACGGCATGTTCTACCAGCGCATCGTCGACGGGCAGCAGGTCGAACACCCGGAGAACTGGCTGCGCTACGGCAACCCGTGGGAGTTCGCCCGTCCCGAGGTGCTCTACCCGGTCAAGTTCGGCGGCCGCGTGCTCGACTACCGCGACGAGCAGGGGCGCGCGCGCCATCACTGGGTCGACGCCGAGGAGGTCATGGCGATGGCCTACGACACGCCGATCCCGGGCTTCGGCACCGAGACCGTGCTCAACCTGCGGCTGTGGTCGGCCAAGGCGACGCGCGACTTCGACCTCGGCTACTTCAACGAGGGCAACTACATCCGCGCGGTGGAGGAGAAGACGCGCTCGGAGAACCTGGCGCGCGTGCTCTACCCGGTCGACACCACGCAGATGGGCCGCGAGCTGCGCCTGAAGCAGCAGTACTTCTTCGCCAGCGCGTCGCTGCAGGACATCCTGTTCCGCTTCCAGCGCCAGTTCGGCGACTTCGCCCTGCTGCCGCAGAAGGTCGCGATCCAGCTCAACGACACCCACCCGGCGATCGGCATCGCCGAGCTGATGCGGCTGCTGGTCGACGTGCACGGGCTGGACTGGGACGCGGCCTGGGCGGTGACCGTGCCGACCTTCGGCTACACCAACCACACGCTGCTGCCCGAGGCCCTGGAGGCGTGGCCGGTGACCCTGCTGGAGCGGCTGCTGCCGCGCCACCTGCAGATCATCTACCTGGTCAACCAGCAGTTCCTCGAGTCGGTGCGGCACCACTTCCCGGGCGACCCAGGGCGCCTGCGGCGGATGTCGCTGATCGACGAGGACGGCGAGCGCCGCGTGCGCATGGCGCACCTGGCCTGCGTCGGCAGCCACCGCGTGAACGGCGTCTCCGCGCTGCACACCGACCTGTTGCGCGGCTCCACGCTGCGCGACTTCGCCGAGCTCACGCCGCAGCGCATCGTCAACGTGACCAACGGCATCACCCCGCGGCGCTGGCTCGACCTGGCCAACCCCCAGCTCTCCGCCCTGGTCACCGCGGCGATCGGCCCGGGCTGGCTGACCGATCTCGAGCGCCTCGCCACGCTCGCCCCGCTGGCCGAGGATGCCGGCTTCCGCGAGCAGTTCCGCGCGGTCAAGGCGGCGAAGAAGCGGCGCCTGTGCGCGATGATCGAGACACACCTGGGGATGAGCATCGATCCGGCGATGCTGTTCGACGTCCAGGTCAAGCGCATCCACGAGTACAAGCGGCAGCTGCTGAACCTGCTGCACGTGATCACCCTGTACCAGCGGCTGCGCGACACGCCGGGCAGCGGCAGCGTGCCGCGGCTGTGCCTGTTCGCCGGCAAGGCGGCGCCGAGCTACAGCGTCGCGAAGCAGGTGATCCGCCTGATCAATGACGTCGCCGAGGCGGTCAACAACGACCCCGCGGTCAACGGCTCGCTGCGCGTGGTGTTCGTGCCGAACTACGACGTCTCCACCGCCACCGACGTGATCCCGGCGGCCGAGCTGTCGGAACAGATCTCGCTGGCGGGGACCGAGGCCTCGGGCACCGGCAACATGAAGCTGGCGCTGAACGGCGCGCTGACCATCGGCACCCTCGACGGCGCCAACATCGAGATCCGCAACGCCGTCGGCGCGGAGAACTTCTTCGCCTTCGGCCTCGACACCGCGGGCGTCGAGCAGCAGCGCCTCGACCCGCGCCCGGGACGCGAGATCTGCGCCGCGAACGGGGAGCTGCGCGCGGTGCTGCAGATGATCGGGGACGGCTTCTTCTCGCCGCAGGAGCCGGGGCGCCACCGCGCCCTGGTGACGCAGCTGCTCGACGGCCACGACCGCTTCCTGGTGCTCGCCGACTACGCCGACTACGTCGCCTGCCATGAGCGGGTCGTCGCGCTGTACCGGGACCCGGAGGAGTGGACGCGCCGGGCGATCCGCAACGTCGCCGCGATGGGCCGCTTCTCCAGCGACCGCACCGTGCTCGATTACGCGCGGCTGGTCTGGGGGGTCGAGGCGCTGCCGGAAGGGTGACGCGACGCGCTCAGCGCCGCATCGACTCGAAGAACTCGGCGTTGGTCTTGGTCGCGCGCAGCTTGTCGTGCAGGAATTCCATCGCCGTCAGCTCGTCCATCGGGTGCAGCAGCTTGCGCAGGATCCACATCTTCTGCAGCTCGTCCGGCTTGGTCAGCAGCTCCTCGCGGCGGGTGCCCGAGCGGTTGATGTTGATCGACGGGTAGATGCGCTTCTCGGCGATGCGGCGATCCAGGTGGATCTCCATGTTGCCGGTGCCCTTGAACTCCTCGTAGATCACGTCGTCCATGCGCGAGCCGGTGTCGACCAGCGCGGTCGCGATGATGGTCAGGCTGCCGCCCTCCTCGATGTTGCGCGCGGCGCCGAAGAAGCGCTTCGGCCGCTGCAGCGCGTTGGCGTCGACGCCGCCGGTCAGCACCTTGCCCGAGGAAGGGACGACGGTGTTGTAGGCGCGCCCGAGGCGGGTGATCGAGTCGAGCAGGATGACCACGTCGTACTTGTGCTCGACCAGCCGCTTGGCCTTCTCGACCACCATCTCGGCGACCTGCACGTGGCGGCTGGCCGGCTCGTCGAAGGTGCTCGCGACCACCTCGCCGCGCACCGAGCGGTCCATCTCGGTGACCTCCTCGGGGCGCTCGTCGATCAGCAGCACGATCAGGTAGCAGTCCGGGTGGCGCGCGGTGATCGAGTGGGCGATGTTCTGCAGCAGCATGGTCTTGCCGGCCTTCGGCGGCGACACGATCAGGCCGCGCTGCCCCTTGCCGATCGGCGCGACCAGGTCGATGGTGCGCGCGGTGATGTCCTCGGTGCTGCCGTTGCCGAGCTCGAGGTCGAGCCGCTCGTTCGGGTGCAGCGGGGTCAGGTTCTCGAACAGGACCTTGTTCTTCGCCTTGTCCGGCGACGAGAAGTTGATGTCGCCGACCTTGAGCAGCGCGAAGTAGCGCTCGCCCTCCTTCGGCGGCCGGATCTTGCCGGAGATGGTGTCGCCGGTGCGCAGGTTGAAGCGGCGGATCTGGCTCGGCGAGACGTAGATGTCGTCGGGCCCGGCCAGGTAGGAGCTGTCGGACGAGCGCAGGAAGCCGAAGCCGTCCTGCAGGATCTCCAGCACGCCGTCGCCGAAGATGTCCTCGCCGTTCCTGGCGTGCGCCTTCAGGATGCCGAAGATGATGTCCTGCTTGCGCAAGCGGGCCATCCCCTCGATGTTCATCGACTCGGCGATCTCGACGAGGGCCGCCGCGGGCATTTTCTTCAGTTCGGTTAGGTTCATGATTTGGCGTTCACGGGATTCCAGGAATGGATCTCCAGGCGCGAATGGCCTGGTGGGGCATGCGGTGAGAGAGAGTGTCGGGCTTGGGGGCAGGAGGCCTGCCTGCCGGGGCGCTACTCTGGGCGCCCTTACAAGAAGCTGGTGAAAACTAGCATGTAACCAGGGCCAGGTCCAGCCTGCCAACCGGGCCCGGAACGGGTTCTAGATGCTGCTGTCGATGAACGCGGTCAGCTGGGACTTGGAGACGGCGCCGACCTTGGTCGCCTCGACGTTGCCGTCCTTGAACAGCATCAGCGTCGGGATGCCGCGGATGCCGTAGCGCGGCGGCGTGCTCGGGTTCTCGTCGATGTTCAGCTTGGCCACCCGCAGGCGGTCGCCGTACTCGACGGCGATCTCGTCGAGGATCGGCGCGATCATCTTGCACGGCCCGCACCACTCCGCCCAGAAATCGACCAGCACCGGGGTCTTCTGCTGCAGGACCTCGGCCTCGAAATTGTCGTCGCTGACGTGTACCAGGGATTCGCTCACGCCTCGTGCCTCCGGAGCAGGGTCCGCGCTTGTGCAGACAGAAGGACCCCTGGCGCGACTCGCGTAGACCCGCGCCAGAGGCCCGATATGAGGGACATTTCAGCCCAAACTGTGGCATATTTCAACCCCACTTGCCGCCACCGCCAGCCGAGACCCGATTCCACGCATGGCCGACACCGTACTCACCGACGTCCCGTTCGACTCCTTCGCGCTGCACGAGGCGCTGCTGCGCGGACTGCAGGACGCGGGGTTCACCCGCTGCACGCCGATCCAGGCGCTGACCCTGCCGCACGCACTGGAGGGGCGCGACGTCGCCGGCCAGGCGCAGACCGGCACCGGCAAGACCGCGGCCTTCCTGCTGGCGACGATGAACCGGCTGCTGCTGCGCCCGGGCAACCCGAAGCTGGCCGGCCAGCCGCGCGCACGGATCCGGGCCCCGACCCGCGAGCTCGCGATCCAGATCCACAAGGACGCGCGGCAGCTCGGCGTGCACGCCGGGCTGCGCCTGGCACTGGCCTACGGCGGCACCGGCTACGTCGAGCAGCGCGAGCAGATCGCCGCGGGCTGCGAGATCCTGATCGGCACCCCGGGGCGGATCATCGACTACTACAAGCAGCGCGTGTTCGACCTCGACGCGATCGAGGTGATGGTGCTCGACGAGGCCGACCGCATGTTCGACCTCGGCTTCATCAAGGACATCCGCTACGTGCTGCGGCGCCTGCCAGCGCCAAGCAAGCGGCTCGGCATGCTGTTCTCGGCGACCATGTCGCAGCGCGTCAGCGAGCTCGCCTACGAGCACATGAACTCACCGGAGCCGCTCGAGGTCGCGGCCGACAAGGTGACCGCCGACCGCGTGCGCCAGGCGCTCTACCACACCGCGATGGAGGACAAGGTGCCGCTGCTGCTGGGGCTGCTGCGCCGCCAGGACCCGCGTCGCAGCATCATCTTCGTCAACACCAAGCGCACCGCCGAGCACCTGCACGCGGCGCTCGCCGGCAACGGCATCGATGCCGCGGTGCTCTCCGGCGACGTGCCGCAGACCAAGCGCCAGAGCCTGCTGCTGCGCTTCCAGCGCGGCGAGCTGCCGGTGCTGGTGGCGACCGACGTCGCCGCGCGCGGGTTGCACATCCCCGACGTCAGCCACGTGTTCAACTTCGACCTGCCGCAGGACGCCGAGGACTACGTGCACCGCATCGGCCGCACCGCCCGCCTCGGCAACGAGGGCGACGCCATCAGCTTCGCCTGCGAGGAGTACGTCTACTCGCTGCCGGAGATCGAGCAGTACATCGGCCACAAGATCAACGTCGAGCCGATCGCCAGCGACCTGCTGGTGCAGCCCAAGCCCTCGCTGCGGGTGCCGCGGCGCAAGCGCCCGGACGCCCCGCCCGGCAGGCGTCCCCGCCGCCGTTCCTGAGAGACCGCGGCGGGCCGATGAGGTGCCCAGCAGGCGTCCGCAGCAGACGGCCGGGTCGGCCGACCGGCGTGCCGCGGCACCGCCTTCGCCCTGCCCTCGCTCACCCTGACCGCGCGGTTGCGGGACCCTGAGCGTGCGCCCGGAACTCCAGGCACCGCAGGTCAACGACTACGAGAACCCGACCTTCGAACGACGGGAGGCCCAGGTTCGCCGCTGGGTCGACGACCTCCCGGTGCTCAACCTGACCCGCACCGTCCCCGAGCTGGCCAGGCAGATCCCGCTGCTGGTGCGCGAGCCGCTGACCGCGGCCGAGCGGATGCGCCTGCTCGAGCTGTTCCGCGTCCCGGTCAACGGCGTCATCGCCGCCGCGGACAACCGCCGCCTGCGGCAGACCCCGATCTCCTCCGGCGCGCGCCAGCGGATCAAGGAGGAGCTGCTCGAGCTGGGCTACGAGATGGCCAACGGCTACAAGGTGGTGATCAACGAGCTGCTCGACCGCGGCCGCACCCCGGACAGCGACGGCACCCTGCTGCTGGCGCTCCACCGCGCGCTCGAACAGCTGCGCAACGCGCTGCTGCAGACCTACCGCATCTACCGCGCGGTGCCGCCGCGGCACTTCCTCGAGCTGCACCACCTGCACCTGTTTGCCGACCGCCACGGCGTCGCGCAGAAGGCGATCCCGACGGACAACACCGTGCCCGAGGACGCCAACGCCGGCCTGGTCTACCTGCGCGCGATGCTGCTGGCGATCGCCGACCCGTTCCGCCTGGTCGACGGCGCGATCGAGGACCTGTACCAGTTCCTCGGCCGCCAGGTGCAGCAGTGCCAACTGCAGGCCGGGATCATCGGCGACAAGCGCAGCGACGGCGTGTTCCTGATCCGCGCCGACTCCGACCTGCCGCCGGTGATCTTCGGCCGCGCCCCGCTCGACCGCCCCGGGGAAGCGCCCTACAGCCTGAACACCGGCGCCCTGATCGAGCTGCTGGACGCCAAGCCCGGCCAGCCCGGGGCCGATTCCCTGGAGACCTTCAGCAAGTGGTTGCTGCCGCGCCTGCGCGTGGCCTGGGAGCGGGCGCACCCGCGCCGCCAGGTCGACAAGCATGCACGCGTCGCTATCGGCCTGGCCACGGCGTGCTTCCTGCTGTCACCGTCCGGGCGCAGCAACCTGACCCGCCCGGCCAGCGCCTCCTACGGTATCGAGGTGCAGGAACTGGAGAGCGAGGAGGACGAGGCGGTCAGCCTGGAGTCCTGGAAGATCGTCAACGAGAGCCTCACCGGGTACATGCTCAGCCACCCCGAGTCGGACCAGCTGGGGGTGCGCGTCGGCGACCTGCTGCTGGTGCTGCCCGAGGTGGCGGGCGCTGCCCAGGCGCAGCCGGTGATCACCCTCGCGCGCTGGATGGGGGACAAGGACGGCGAGTTGCAGGTAGGCGTGGAGATCCTGCCCGGCCAGGCCAGCCCGGTGACGCTGCAGCTGGCGCAGCAGCCCTCCGCGCCGCAGGGCACCGGTGCGCTCTACCTGCCGACGATCAAGCAGCTGCAGGTGCCGCCGTCGCTGGTCGCGCCCAAGGGTCTGCACCAGCCCGCGCGGAAGCTGCGCATCCACACCGGCAGCCGTGAGGTCGACATCAGCTGCGGCGAGCTGCTGACCTCGACCGAGTTCCTCGACCGCTTCCGCTTCGGCCGCGCCGCGGCCGGCAGCTAGTCAACCGCCGCCAGGGCCGGCACCGGCAACAGGTCGGCGAAGCTCTCCAGCGCGGCGAACTCGGCGGTCTCGCGCGGCGGGTGGCCGCTGTCCGGGCGGCGCACCGCGAGCAGCTGACCGATGCCGTAGCGCGCGGCGCTGCGCAACACCGGCAGGCTGTCGTCGATCAGCAACGTGGCTGGCGGGGTGAACGGCTCGCGCTGCTGCAGCTGGGACCAGAAGCCGGCCTGCTCCTTCGGCAGGCCGAAGTCGTGGGCGCAGACCACGCCGTCGAGGTGGCCGCCGAGACGGGTGCGCTGCAGCTTCAGCTCCAGGCTGCGGCCGTGGGCGTTGGTCACCAGCACCGCGCGGCGCCCGGAGGCACGCAACGCGTCGAGCCAGGTGACCACGTGCGGGTGCACCGCGATCAGGTGGTCGACCTCGAGCTTGAGCTGGCCGATGTCGAGCCCGAGCTGCTCGCTCCAGTAGTCGATGCAGTACCAGGCCATGGTGCCCTCGACCGCGCGGTAGCGCTCCAGCAGCTGGCTGCGCGCCTGCTCCAGCGGCAGCGCGTGGCGTTCGGCGAAGCGGTGCGGCACGTGCTCGAGCCAGAAGTGGTTGTCGAAGCGCAGGTCGAGCAGCGTGCCGTCCATGTCGAGCAGCACGGTGGTGATGCGGGACCAGTCGAGCATGGGTCGCGGGCTCCTGGGGACTGCCCCTAGCCTATCAGCGCTGCGCCGGCAGCTGTGGCAAAATCGCACGCCTCGCATCCGTGATGCCCAGCTGCACCCCCGACATGGACCACCCCGCCGCGCTGCTGCCCGCCGTGCGTGCCCTCGGCGAGGCCGCCGGGCGCGAGATCATGGCCATCTACGCCACCGAGTTCAAGGTGCGCCAGAAGGACGACGACTCGCCGCTGACCGCCGCCGACATGGCCGCCCACCACGCCATCGTCGACGGTCTGCGCGCGCTGACGCCCGAGCTGCCGGTGCTCTCCGAGGAGTCGGCCGACATCCCGTTCGAGGTGCGCCGGACCTGGCCGCGCTACTGGCTGATCGATCCGCTCGACGGCACCCGCGAATTCGTCAAGCGCAACGGCGAGTTCACCGTCAACATCGCGCTGATCGACGGCCACGAACCGGTCCTCGGCGTGGTCCACGTGCCGGTCAGCGGGATCGGTTACGAGGCGGCACGCGGGCACGGTGCGTTCCGCGTCGACCCGGGCGCGGCACCGCGGGCGATCCATGCCAGCGCGCTCGGCGACGGACCGGTGCGCATCGCCGGCTCCCGCTCGCACGGCAGCGCGGCGCTCGAGGCGTTCCTCGCGCGGCTCGGTGCGCACGAGGTCGTGCGCATCGGCAGCTCGCTGAAATCGTGCCTGGTCGCCGAGGGCCGCGCCGACCTCTACCCGCGTCTCGGCCCGACCTCGGAGTGGGACACCGCGGCGGCCCAGTGCATCGTCGAGACGGCCGGCGGCAGGGTCACCGACACGGCCATGCGGCCGCTGCGCTACAACACCAAGGCGTCGCTGCTGAACCCGCACTTCTTCGTCTCCGGGGATCCGCGCGTAGACTGGTCGGGCTACCTGCCGCCCCGCGGCTGAAGCGGCAGGGCAGTCGTGAACCCACCCCAGGAGCCGTGACAGGACACCAGCATGGAGCTCATCGACACCGTCGCGCTGAGCCTCGGCGCCGCCTGGGCCAGCGGCATCAACCTGTACGCCGCGCTGTTCATGCTCGGCTTCATGCACAGCGGCGGCTACCTCGAGCTGCCGCCCGACCTGCTGGTCCTGGCCGACCCGCTGGTGATGATCGCCGCGGCGTTCATGTACTGC
>DATCZX010000289.1:0-2002 GCA_036525695.1 Gammaproteobacteria bacterium
CGGCACCGGCGGCGGATCAGCCGAGCCGTTCGTGGATCGCGCGCTTGACCGCCTCGAGCTCGGCCGGAACCTTCTGCACCGCGTCCTGGCACTGGCTGATTGCTGTGTCGGGATCCTTTAGGCCGGGGCCGGTCAGCGTGCACACGACGGTGCTGCCCTCGGGGATGCGCCCGGCGCAGATGTCGTTCAGCGCGCCGGCGATCGAGATCGCCGAGGCCGGCTCGCAGAAGATCCCCTCGCGCTGCGCCAGCAGCTTCTGCGCGTTGAGGATCTGCGCGTCGCTGAACTCGTCGAACCAGCCGCCCGAGTCGGTCTGCGCGGCGACCGCCTTGTCCCAGCTCTGCGGGTTGCCGATGCGGATCGCGGTGGCCACGGTCTCCGGGTTCTCGACCGGGTGGCCGCGCAGGAACGGCGCCGCGCCGGCGGCCTGGTAGCCGCACATCACCGGCCGCTGGCCGACCACGCCGCGCGCCTGGTACTCGCTGTAGCCCATCCAGTAGGCGGAGATGTTGCCGGCGTTGCCGACCGGCAGGCAGTGGTAGTCGGGGGCGCGGCCGAGGGTGTCGACGATCTCGAACGCCGCGGTCTTCTGCCCCTGCAGCCGGAACGGGTTGATCGAGTTGACGATGGTCACCGGGGCCTCCTCGGCGACCTCCTTGACCAGCTGCATGCCGTCGTCGAAGTTGCCCTGGATCTGCAGCACCACGGCGCCGTGCATCATCGCCTGGGCCAGCTTGCCGAGCGCGATCTTGCCGTCCGGGATCAGCACGAAGGCGGTGATCCCGGCACGCGCCGCGTAGGCGGCGGCCGCCGCCGAGGTGTTGCCGGTGGAGGCGCAGATGATCGCGCGGCTGCCCTCGCCTACCGCCGCGGTGACCGCCATGGTCATGCCGCGGTCCTTGAACGAGCCGGTCGGGTTGAGCCCCTCGTACTTGACGTAGAGCTGCACCTCGCGGCCGAGGTCGCGCGGCAGGTTCTGCAGCCGGATCAGCGGGGTGTTGCCCTCGCACAGGCTGATCACCCGGGTGTCCTCGGTGACCGGGAGCCAGTCGCGGTAGCGCTCGATCAGGCCGGTGTAGCGGTTGCCCATCGCCTCTCCCCTGGCGGCCGCTGGCGAGGCCGCGCTGTTGCGTTGTCTGCGCGCGCCGCGCTCAGTTGCCGTCGAGGTGCTCGACGCGCAGGCGCACCACCGGCTGCGCGATCGTCTCGAGCGCCTCGATCGCGGCGATCGCCTCGTTCATCGCGCTCTCCTGCACCCGGTGGGTCAGGATGATAACCGGCACGTCGGTGGCGTCCTCGGCCGGCTCCTTCTGCAGCAGCGCCTCGATGCTGATGCCGCGGTCGCCGAGGATCCGGGTGACGTCGGCGAGCACGCCGGGACGGTCGACCGCGAGCAGCCGCAGGTAGTAGGCGGTGGTGATGCGGTCGATCGGCAGCACCGGCAGGTCGGCCATCGCGTCCGGCTGGAAGGCCAGGTGCGGGACCCGGTTGTCCGGGTCGCTGGTCAGCGCGCGGGTCACCTCGACCAGGTCGGCGATCACCGCCGACGCGGTCGGCTCGGCGCCGGCACCGGCGCCGTAGAACAGCGTCGGCCCGACGGCGTCGCCCTTGACCAGCACCGCGTTCATCACCCCGTCGACGTTGGCGATCAGGCGCCGTTCCGGGATCAGCGTCGGGTGCACGCGCAGCTCGATGCCGTCCTTGCGCCGGCGGGCGATGCCGAGGTGCTTGATCCGGTAGCCGAGCTCCTCGGCGTAGCCGACGTCCTCGCGGGTCACCCGGGTGATCCCCTCGGTGTAGGCGCGCTCGAACTGCAGCGGGATGCCGAACGCGATCGAGGCCAGGATGGTCAGCTTGTGCGCGGCATCGATGCCCTCGACGTCGAAGGTCGGGTCCGCCTCGGCATAGCCGAGCCGTTGCGCCTCGGCGAGCACGTCGGCGAACTCGCGCCCCTTGTCGCGCATCTCGGTGAGGATGAAGTTGCCGGTGCCATTGATGATGC
>DATCZX010000290.1:0-3876 GCA_036525695.1 Gammaproteobacteria bacterium
GCGCAGCCGCGGCCCACCGACGAGCGGGGCCTGGGCGAGCTGGCGCTGGGCGGCAACCCGCGGCTGCAGGCGCAGCGTGCCCGGGTGGCCGCCGCGGAGGCGCGCCTGGGCGCGGCGCAGCTGGTCGGGCGCCCGACCCTGAGCGGGGAGGTCGAGCTCTCCGAGTACTCGCGCGAGAGCGCCACCCGCGACCCGCTGCGCGCCGGCGTCTACGTCGAGCTGCCGCTGTTCCGCGGCGGCCGCGACCGGGCCGAGCAGGCCGCGCGCGCCGCCGAGGTGGAACAGCTGCGCGCGGAACTCGACGGCGACGAGCAGGCGCTGCAGCAGGAGATCCTCGAGACCTGGCAGGCCCTGCGGGTGTTGCAGCTGCAGCGCTCCGCGGCGCGGCGCGAACTCGAGTTCCGCGAGCTCTACCTCGACCGCAGCCGGGCGCAGTACGAGATGGAGCTGCGCGCCGATCTCGGTGACGCGATGGTCGAGTTCAGCGGCGCGCGGCTGCGTGCCGCCGAGGCCGATTTCCGCCTGGCCCTGGCCTGGGAGCGGCTGGACGCGTTGACCAACGGGGCCCTGGGCGAGCAGATCAAGGAGCGCGACGGCGATGAGCGAAAGCGTTAGAGCGGGATGGCGCCGGCACGCGGCGGCCGGGCTGCTGGGGTGGCTGCTGTGCGCGAGCCTGCCGGTCGCGGCGGCCGACTTCGAGGGCACGCTGGCCTGGGCGCGGCGCGTCGAGCTGGGCATCCCGGTGGCCGGGGTGGTCGCCGAGGTGCTGGTCAGCGACGGCGAGCGGGTGGCGGCCGGGCAACCGCTGCTGCGCCTCGACCGCCGGCCCTTCGCCGCGCGGCTGGCGCAGCAGCGCGCGCGGCTCGAGCAGCTGGTGCCCGCGGCTGACGAGGCGCAGCGCGAGCTCGAGCGGGCCCAGGAGCTGTACGACCGCACGCTGTTGTCGGACCACGAGCTGGAGCTGGCCAGGATCGCCGTGGCCAGGATCACCGCGGAGCGCCACGCGCTGGAGGCCGAGGTCGAACTGGCCCGGATCGCCTACGAGCAGGCCGAGCTGCGCGCGCCGTTCGCCGCCCTCGTGGTCCGCCGGCTGGCGCAGCCCGGGCTGGTGGTGGTCAACGGCCTGCAGGCGACGCCGCTGCTGGTGCTGGCCGACAGCGAGGCGCTGCTGGCGCGCGCCTACGTCGGCGAGGAGGCGCTCTCCGGGCTGCGCACCGGGGCCAGCGTGGCGGTCAGCGTCGCCGGCCAGGGCCTCTCCGGCGAGATCCTGCACCTCGGCCTCGAACCCGAGGAGAGCGATGCGCTGACCACCGGTTACCGCGTCGACGTCAGGCTGCCGGCAGGCAGCGCCGCCGGGCTGCGCGCAGGCCTGCGCGCGGTTCTGCAGCTACCCTAGTGACATGTCAGACGAGCAGGTGGAGTCTCTGCGCTGCCTGGTCAGCGGCCGGGTCCAGGGGGTCTTCTTCCGCGCGGCGACCCGCCGGCGGGCACTCGCGCTCGGCTTGCAGGGCGTGGCGCGCAACCTGCCCGACGGTCGCGTCGAGGTGATCGCCCGCGGTGACCCGGCGGCGCTCGCGCAGCTGCGCGACTGGCTCGGGCAAGGCCCGCCGGCGGCGCGCGTCGACGCGGTCAGCTGCGCCGCCTGCAGCAACACGGGAGAGCTCGATGGCTTCACCACCGCCTGAGACAGGCGAAGACCGCCCGGCGGCGCCGTCGCCGGACCTCGGGGGAGGCACCGGCGAGCACCCGCTGACCCTGGCCGAGGTGCTCCCGGCGCTGGTCGCCGACGGGGTGGTCGAGAAGGCGCAGACCACCGACCTGCTGATCGCCAACCAGCGCCGCAGCGGGCCGTCGATCCACCCGCTGGTGCTGGTCGCCGACCAGAACTGGCGCGACGCCCAGCCGCCGCACGCACCGCTGACGCTCGAGTGGCTGACCCAGTGGCTGGCCGGCAGGGTCGGTCTCGACTACCTGCGCATCGACCCGCTGCAGGTCGACGTGCCGGCGATCACCGCGGTGGTCTCCACCGCCTACGCGACGCGCTTCCGCATCCTGCCGGTGAAGGTGCTGCCGGAGCGCGTGGTGATCGCCACCGCGGAGCCGTTCCTGCGCGAGTGGGAGAAGGAGCTGCAGCACGTGCTGCAGCGGCCGATCGAGCGGGTGATCTCGAACCCGCTCGACATCGCGCGCTTCCAGAACGAGTTCTGGAACCTGAGCCGCTCGATGAAGAAGGCCACCGACGAGCACGGCAAGGTCCCGCTGAGCAGCATCACCAACCTCGAGCAGCTGGTCGCCCTCGGCCGTTCCGGCAAGCTCGACGCCAACGACCAGCACATCGTCAGCATCGTCGACTGGCTGCTGCAGTACGCCTTCGAGCAGCGCGCCAGCGACATCCACCTGGAGCCGCGCCGCGAGCACAGCCACGTGCGCTTCCGCATCGACGGCGTGCTGCACACCGTCTACGAGATGCCCAGCCCGGTGATGGGCGCGGTGACCAGCCGGCTGAAGGCGCTCGGGCGCATGGACGTGGTCGAGAAGCGCCGCCCGCAGGACGGGCGGGTGAAGACGCGGACGCCGAACGAGCAGGAGATCGAGCTGCGCCTGTCGACCATGCCGACCGCGTTCGGCGAGAAGCTGGTGGTGCGCATCTTCGACCCCGAGGTGCTGCTGCGCGGCTTCAGCGACCTCGGTTTCGGCCAGGGCGACAGCGAGCGCTGGCAGGCGATGGTCGGCCACCACAACGGCATCGTGCTGGTCACCGGGCCGACCGGTTCCGGCAAGACCACGACGCTCTACTCGACGCTGAAGCAGCTGGCGCGCCCCGAGATCAACGTCTGCACGGTCGAGGACCCGATCGAGATGGTCGAGGACCGCTTCAACCAGATGCAGGTGCAGAGCAACATCGGGGTCGATTTCGCCGGCGGCATCCGCACGCTGATGCGCCAGGACCCGGACATCATCATGGTCGGCGAGATCCGCGACCTGGAGACCGCCGAGATGGCGATCCAGGCGGCGCTGACCGGCCACCTGGTGCTGTCGACGCTGCACACCAACGACGCCCCGTCGGCGATCA
Organism: Gammaproteobacteria bacterium; assembly: GCA_036525695.1. GTDB lineage: Bacteria > Pseudomonadota > Gammaproteobacteria > QNFN01 > QNFN01 > DATCZX01. The sequence goes on from DATCZX010000290.1 coordinate 3,074, forward strand.
CCCGGCTGCTCGAGATCGGCGTCGCCCCGCACATGATCCGCGCCACGCTGCTCGGCGTGATGGCGCAGCGCCTGGTGCGCACGCTGTGCCCCCACTGCCGCCAGCCGGGCGCGGTCGACGAGCAGGACTGGCAGGCGCTGGTGGCGCCGTGGAAGGTGCGCCAGCCGGCCAAGGTGTACGTCCCGGTGGGCTGCCTGGAGTGCCGGCGGACCGGCTACCTGGGCCGCGTGGGTCTCTACGAGAGCCTCCAGGTGACCACCGACCTGCGCCGCCACGTCGGCCCGCAGACCGACCTCGCCGACCTGCGCCAGGCGTGCTACCGGGAGGGGATGCTGCCGCTGCGCATCGCCGGGGCGAAGAAGGTCGCCGCCGGCCTGACCACCGTCGAGGAGGTGCTCAAGGTCGCGCCCGGCGCCGACGAGTGACCCGGCGCCCGCGGGTTGCCGGGGTCACCGCGCCCAGCGCTGGTTGAGCGCGCGGAACACCCGGTCCGGGTACCAGTTCTCGCCGACGCTGCCGTTGTAGCGCGCCAGCGCCCCGCGCAGCTCGCCGCGCTCGCGGTCGAGGTAGTAGCGCAGGATCGTGGTGCCGATGCGCAGGTTGGTGCGCAGGTCGAACAGGTTGGCGTCGGGCTGGTCGAGCTCGTCGAGCCAGAACGGCATCACCTGCATCAGCCCGAGGGCCCCGGCCTCGGAGATCGCGAAGCGGTCGAAGTTGCTCTCGACCTCGATCACCGCCAGCACCAGCTCCGGCTGCAGCCCGGCGCGCCGGGCCTCGCGGTGGACCAGCCGCAGCAGGTCGAC
>DATCZX010000291.1:0-8735 GCA_036525695.1 Gammaproteobacteria bacterium
CCGTCGACCAGCACCGGCACGCCGTGGTCGTGGGCGACGGCGATCATCTCGCGCACCGGGTTGACCGTGCCGAGCGCGTTGGAGACGTGCACCACGCCGACCAGCTTCGTGCGCGGCGAGAGCAGTTCGCAGTAGCGCGCGAAGTCCAGCGTGCCGCTGTCGTCGATCGGCACCACCTTGATCTTCGCCCCCACCCGCTCGGCCAGCAGCTGCCACGGCACGATGTTCGAGTGGTGCTCCATCTCGGTCAGCAGGATCTCGTCGCCGGCGCCGATCTGCGCGCCGCCGTAGCTCTGCGCGACCAGGTTGATCGCCTCGGTGGTGCCGCGGACGAAGACGATCTCGCTGCTGTCGGTGGCGTTCAGGAACGCGCGCACGCGCTCGCGCGCGGCCTCGAACTGCGCCGTGGCCCGCTCGCTGAGGGTGTGCACGCCGCGGTGGATGTTGGCGTAGTCGTGCGCGTAGAGCCGCGACACGGCGTCGATCACCGCCTGCGGCTTCTGCGTCGAGGCGCCGTTGTCGAGGTAGGCCAGCGGCCGCCCGTGCACCTGCTGCTGCAGTACCGGGAAATCCGCGCGCAGGCGGGCGACGTCGAGCGCCAGCGGCGACGGCGCGGCCACTGCTTGCGGGCTCGCGCTCACTCCCCCTCCAGCAGCGGCTCGCGTCCTGGCAGCCGGGCGTCGAGGCAGCGGAAGATGAAGGCGCGCAGGCCGTCGTCGGCGACGCGGTCGACCAGCTCGTTGGCGAAGGCGTGGATCAGCAGCTCGCGCGCGGCGGTCTCGTCGAGGCCGCGCGAGCGCAGGTAGAACATCTCGACCGGGTCGAGCTGGCCGATGGTGGCGCCGTGCGCGCACTTGACGTCGTCGGCGTAGATGACCAGCTGCGGCTTCGTGTCGACCTCGGCCCGCGGCGACAGCAGCAGGTTGCGGTTCATCTGCTGGGCGTCGGTCTTCTGCGCGTCGGGCTGCACCAGCACGGTGCCGCTGAACACCGCGCGCGCGGCGTCGTCGATCACGCCCTTGTAGTACTCGGCGCTGCGCCCGTGCGGCGCCGCGTGCTCGACCCGGGTCTGGTGATCGACGTGCTGGCGCTTGGCCGCCAGGTAGAGACCGTCGAGGTCGCACTCGGCGCCCTGGCCGAGGTGCACGTCGAGGTCGAGGCGCGCCAGCTGCGCGCCGAGGCTGAACACCTGCGAGCGGTAGCCGGCATCGCGCTCAACGCGCGCGCGCACGCGGCCGAGGTGGAACGCACCGGCCGCCTCGTCCTGCCGGCGCAGGTGGTCGAGCCGCGCGCCCGGCGCCAGGTAGAGCTCGGTCGAGGCGTTGGTGAAGTAGCTGCCGCCCTGCGGGCCGACGTAGGCCTCGAGCACGGTGGCGCGGCTGTGGCGGCCGGCGACGACGATGTTGCGCGGGTGGCTGACGTAGTCGTCCCCGGCGATGGAGACGAACAGCAGCAGCAGCGGCTGCTCGAGCACGCAGTCGGCGGCCAGCTCGAGCAGCAGGCCGTCGCCGATGAACGCGGCGTTCAGCGCGCCGAAGGCGTCCTCGTCGACGACCCCACCGGCGAGCCGCTCGCGCAGCGTGCCGTCGTCCTGCTCCAGTGCCTCGGCCAGCGGGCACAGGCGCGCCCCGGCCGGCAGGCCCGCCAGAGCGGAGGCCTCGGCGCGGAAGCGGCCGTTGACGAACACCGCGCGCAGCGGCGGCGCCGCGGCCAGCAGGTCGCCGAGGTCGGGCAGCGCGACCGCCGGGTCGGCCGGCTGGAAGCTGCGCCGCTCGAGCGCGTTCAGGCGCGTGTACTTCCACGCCTCGTTGCGCGCTCCCGGCAGGCCGAGCTCGCGGAAGCGGGTCAGCGCGTCGCGGCGCAGTGCCGCGACCCAGGGGTGGCTCGCCCCCGGCAACGCCTGCTGCTGGCCGGACAGGCCCGCGAGCAGCCGCTCGGCGAAACTCTCGCTCATGCCACGGCCTCCGCGCCCGCGGCCTTGGCCTGGTCGAGGACCCAGCCGTAGCCGCGCTCCTCGAGCTCGAGCGCCAGCTCGCGGCCACCGGAGCGGATGATCCGTCCGCCGGCGAGGACGTGGACGAAGTCGGGGATGATGTAGTCGAGCAGGCGCTGGTAGTGGGTCACCAGGATCGTCGCGCGCTCCGGGCTGCGCAGGCTGTTGACGCCGCCGGCGACGATGCGCAGGGCGTCGATGTCGAGCCCCGAATCGGTCTCGTCGAGGATCGCCAGGCGCGGCTCGAGCACCGCCATCTGCAGGATCTCGTTGCGCTTCTTCTCGCCGCCGGAGAAGCCCTGGTTGACCGCCCGCGACAGGAACGAGTCGTCCATCTCGACCAGCTTCATCCTGGCGCGGACGTAGCTCATGAAGTCCATCGCGTCGAGTTCGGGCTCGCCGCGCTGCTTGCGCACGGCGTTCAGCGCCGCCTTCAGCAGGTAGACGTTGCTGACCCCGGGGATCTCCACCGGGTACTGGAAGGCCAGGAAGATGCCGTCGCGGGCGCGCTCCTCGGGGGCCTTGTCGAGCAGGTCCTGGTCGAGGTAGCGCACCTCGCCGTCGGTGACGTGGTAGCCGTCGCGCCCGGCGAGGACGTGCGCGAGCGTGCTCTTGCCCGAGCCGTTCGGCCCCATGATCGCGTGCACCTCGCCCGGGCTCACCTTCAGGTTGAGGCCCTTGAGGATCGGCTTGCCGTCGGTCTCGACGTGCAGGTTGCGGATTTCCAGCATGACGTTTTCCAGTGAGTGCGGTTGATTCGGTGGCGGGCGCGTCTCAGCCGACGCTGCCCTCGAGGCTGATCCCGAGCAGCTTCTGCGCCTCCACGGCGAACTCCATCGGCAGCTCGCGGAACACCTCCTTGCAGAAGCCGTTGACGATCATCGACACGGCGTCCTCGCTGGAGATGCCGCGCTGCAGGCAGTAGAACATCTGGTCCTCGCTGATCTTCGACGTGCTCGCCTCGTGCTCCACGCGCGCGCTGGGGTTCTGCACCTCGATGTACGGGAAGGTGTGCGCCGAGCACTTGTCGCCGATCAGCAGCGAGTCGCACTGGGTGTGGTTGCGCGCGTTCTCGGCGCCGCGCCCCACCTTGACCAGGCCACGGTAGGCGTTGTGGCCGCGCCCCGCGGAGATGCCCTTGGAGACGATCGTGCTCGAGGTGTTGCGCCCGAGGTGGATCATCTTGGTGCCGGTGTCGGCCTGCTGCGCGTTGTTGGTCAGCGCGACCGAGTAGAACTCGCCGACGCTGTCGTCGCCGCGCAGCACGCAGCTCGGGTACTTCCAGGTGATCGCCGAGCCGGTCTCGACCTGGGTCCAGGAGATCTTCGAGCGGTCGCCGCGGCAGTCGCCGCGCTTGGTGACGAAGTTGTAGATCCCGCCCTTGCCGTCCTTGTCGCCCGGGTACCAGTTCTGCACCGTCGAGTACTTGATCTTGGCGTCGGCCAGCGCGACCAGCTCGACCACCGCGGCGTGCAGCTGGTTCTCGTCGCGCATCGGCGCGGTGCAGCCCTCGAGGTAGCTGACGTAGCTGCCCTCGTCGGCGATGATCAGCGTGCGCTCGAACTGGCCGGTCGAGATCGCGTTGATGCGGAAGTAGGTCGACAGCTCCATCGGGCAGCGCACGCCCTTCGGTATATAGATGAAGGAGCCGTCGGTGAACACCGCCGAGTTCAGCGCGGCGAAGAAGTTGTCGGTGTGCGGCACCACGGTGCCGAGGTAGGCCTCGACCAGTTCCGGGTGCTCGTGGACCGCCTCGGAGAAGGCGCAGAAGATGATCCCCTGCTCCTTCAGCTTGCCCTTGAAGGTGGTCGCCACCGAGACGGAGTCGAACACCGCGTCGACCGCGACCCCGGCGAGGATCTCCTGCTCCTTCAGCGGGATGCCCAGTTTCTCGTAGGTGCGCAGCAGTTCCGGGTCGACCTCGTCGAGGCTCTGCGGCCGGTCCTTGTTCGACTTCGGCGCCGAGTAGTAGCTGATCGCCTGGTAGTCGATCGGCGCGTGCCCGACCGAGGCCCACTGCGGCTCCTTCAGCGTCTGCCAATGGCGGAACGCGGCCAGCCGCCAGTCGAGCATGAACTGCGGCTCGCCCTTCTTGGCCGAGATCTGGCGGATCACGTCCTCGTTCAGTCCCGGCGGCAGCGTGTCCGACTCGATGTCGGTCACGAAGCCCTCGCTGTACTCGCGGTTGACCAGCGCGTCGTAGGTTTCGGTCGCGGTGCTCATGACAACCTTATGATCTAAATAGTAAAATAAGACCTGCCCGCGAGGTCGCCGGCAAATCCAAGTAATTCAGTCGGATTTATCTTTACATTACCCCTACTGGCAGGTCAAGCTTGCCGGCCGGAGTCTAGGCAAGGGCTCCCGGCGACCGATATGACCGCCATCAACAGTGGTATGACACACCCCCGCTCTGCGGACCGCCGCTGATGTGCGGGCGGCTGGCGCTGTTCAGCGATGCGCAGGGCGTGGCCAGCCATTTCGGCCTGGCCGGCGCGGTGGCCTTCCCGCCGCGCTGGAACCAGGCGCCGCGCCAGCCGCTCGCCGTGGTTCGGGCCGACGCGGCGGGCGACGGTCGCGAACTGCGCCTGCTCGAGTGGGGCCTGCAGCCGCCGTGGGCCAAACCCGACCGGCCGGGTCCACGGCCGATCAACGCCCGCCTCGAAGGGGTCGCCGAGCGGCCGCTGTTCCGCGCCGCCTGGCGCCGGCGACGCTGCCTGGTGCCCGCCGACGGCTGGTACGAGTGGCAGGCCGAGGCCGGCGGCCGGCAGCCGTGGTTCTGCGCAGCCGAGGACGCAGGACTGCTCGCCCTCGGCGGTCTCTGGGAGCGCTGGCAGGGGGCTGACGGCAGCGTGCTCGAGAGCGTGGCGATCGTCACCCGGCCGGCCACCGCGGCGCTCGCCTGGCTGCACCAGCGCATGCCGCTGCTGCTCGATCCCGACGACTATGCGGCCTGGCTCGACCCGCGCCATCACGTGGACCCGGACGCCCTCGGCCAGCGGCGCGCGGCGACGCTGACCAGCCGCCGCGTATCGCGGCGGGTCAACGACCCGCGACACGAGGGGCCGGAGCTGCTCGCCACCGCTTGACGCGTTGCCCGACCTCCTTTTAACGGGCATAGTGAAGCGCTTGTAGCACCTGCCCGGACGCAGCATGGCCGCCAACCCCGGCACATCCGACCACCTCGAACTGCTGGCGACGATGAGTCGCCACTTCGCCGCCTCGCAGGACATCCAGCAGACCCTCGCCGAGGCGCTGCGGCTGATCTGCGGCTACGTGCAGTCCGAAGGCGGCGCGCTGTTCCTGCTCGAGGGCGAGGAGCTGGTCTGCCGCGCCTGCTGCGGCCCGGTCGACATCGTCGGCATCCGCCTCGGCCGCGAACAGGGCATCGTCGGCCGCAGCGTCAGCCGGCACGAGGCGGTGATCGTCCGCGACGTCAGCGCGGATCCCGATTTCCAGGCCCAGGTCGACGCGGAGTCCGGCTTCACCACGCGCTCGATCCTGTGCGCACCGATGCGCGTGCACGAGCAGGCGCTCGGCGCGATCGAACTGGTCAACAAGGCCGGCGGCGACGGCCTGTTCTCCGAACCCGACCTGATGATGCTGCAGACGCTGTCGACCTCGGCGGCGCTGGCGCTGACCAACGCGCGGATGGCGGCGCAGCTGGTCGAGCAGGAGAAGGTGCGCCGCGAACTCGAGCTGGCCGCCGAGATCCAGCGCAGCCTGCTCCCCGCCGAACCGCCGGCCGGGTTCCCGATCCGCGGGGTCAACCGCCCGGCGCGCACGGTGTCGGGGGACTTCTACGACTTCTACCTGCTGCCCAGCGGCAGCTACTACTTCGCCATCGGCGACGTCGCCGGCAAGGGCATGAACGCGGCCCTGCTGATGTCGAAGACCGCGAGCCTGTTCCGCTGCCTGGGCAAGGAGACCCCGCAGCCCGGCCGGCTGCTGGCGCGGATCAACGCCGAGCTGTGCGAGACCACCTCGCACGGCCTGTTCGTGACCATGACCATCGGCCGCTTCGACCCGGTCTCCCGCCGCGTGGTGCTGGCCAACGCCGGGCACGAGCCGGCGCTGCGGCTCGGCGCCGACGGCAGCAGCGCCACCTTCGCGGCCGAGCACCCGCCGCTCGGCATCCTGCCGACCAGCGACGACGCGACGCTGCCGGAGACCCAGGTCGACCTCGCCGACGCGCAGCTGTTCCTGTACACCGACGGCATCACCGAGGGACACACCGCCGCCGGCGCCCCGCTCGGCGCCGACGGCGTGGTCGGCCTGCTGCGCGAATCGGCCGGCGCCCCCCAGGAGGCGCAGCTGGCCGCGGTGATCGCCGCCCTCTCGACCGGCGCGGTGCAGCACGACGACCTGACCCTGCTGGCGGTCGACGGCCGCCGGGCGGCATCGTGAGCGAGGCCCTGATCCGCGTGCAGACGCGCGCCGTCGCCGAGCGGCTGCGCCTGCTGCGCAGCCTGGTGCGCGAGACGGCCGCGAGCGCCGGGCTCGGCGACGACGGGGTGCGCGACGTGGTGCTGGCGGTCGACGAGGCGTGCCAGAACGTGGTGCGCCACGCCTACGCGCAGGCGCAGTCCGAGCGCCCGCTGGAGCTCGAGGTGCTCAGCGACGCCGGCAGCCTGACCTTCGTGCTGCGCGACGCCGGGCGCGCGGTCGACCTCGACGCCATCCGCCCCGGGCCGCCGGACGCGCTGCGCCCGGGCGGTCGCGGCCTGTACCTGATCCGCCAGGTGATGGACCGCGTCGAGCACCGCCCCGGTCCCGGCGGCACCGGCAACGAACTCCGCCTGTCCAAGCTGATCCCCCGCGAGGCCCGATGAACATCACCACCACCACCCGCGACACCACCGCCATCGTCAGCCTCAGCGGCGACGTCGATCTCGAGACCTCGCCGCAGGTGCGCAAGGCCCTGCTCGCCGCGCTCGGCAGCGGCAGCGACGCGGTGCTCGCCGACCTCGCCGAGGTCACCTACATCGACAGCTCGGGCGTCGCCAGCCTGGTCGAGGCGCTGCAGAAGGCGCGCGGCGCCGGCAAGCGCTTCGCCCTGGTCGCGGTCAGCGACGCGGCGCACCGGGTGCTGGAACTGGCCCGCCTGGACCGCGTGTTCACCATCCACGCCAGCGTGGAGGACGCCTGCGGATGAACCCCGCGCTGGCGCTGCAGCGGCTCGCCGAGCAGGTCGGCCGGCAGACCCTGCGCGGCGTCGCCGCGGTCGGCCACGCCGCCGCACTGCTGGTCGAGACCGCGTTCTGGCTGCTCGCCGGGCCGCGCCGCGGGCAGCCGGTGCGCCCGGCGGCGGTCGCCGCCGAGATGATGGAGGTCGGCATCCACGCGCTGCCGATCGTCGCCGTGCTCGCCGCGACCATCGGCGTGATGCTGGCGATCCAGGGGATCCACACGCTGCGCACCTTCGGCGCCGAGTCGCAGGTGACCATCGGCATCGCGCTGTCGGTGGTGCGCGAGTTCTCGCCGCTGATCACCGGCATCCTGGTCGCCGGGCGTTCCGGATCGGCGCTGGCCGCGCGGCTGGCGACGATGACCATCAACCAGGAGGTGGACGCGCTGCGCGTGATGGGCATCGAGCCGGTCCGCTACCTGGTCGCGCCGGCGCTGCTGGCGCTGCTGGTGATGCTGCCGGGACTGACCTTCTTCGCCGACGCGGTCGCGCTGCTCGCGGCCGGCGCCTACGTCTCGTTCGACCTCGGCCTGACGCTGTCGGCCTACTTCGACGCCACCCGCGAGGTGCTCAGCGTCGACGACCTGCTGCACGGCCTGGGCAAGAGCACGCTGTTCGCGGTGCTGATCGCGCTGGTCGCGGTGATCAACGGCGCCGGCGTGCAGGGCGGCGCCGAGGGCGTCGGCCGGGTCACCACGCGCTCGGTGGTGCACGCGATCAGCGCCATCGTCATCACCGACATGCTGTTCGCCTTCCTGGTGACCCGATGAGCGGCGCCGACACCGTCATCGAGGTCGAGTCCCTGGTCACCCACTACGGGACGCGGATGATCCTCAAGGGGATCGACATGAACGTGCGCCGCGGCGAGGTGATGGTGATCATGGGCGGCAGCGGCTCGGGCAAGAGCACGCTGCTGCGCCACCTGCTCGGGCTCGAGCAGGCCACCTCGGGGCGCATCAGCCTGCTCGGCCAGGACATCACCCGGCTCGACGGCCGCGGCATGCAGGAGCTGCGCAAGAAGATGGGCGTCGCCTTCCAGGGCGGGGCGCTGTTCAGCTCGCTGTCGGTCGGCGAGAACGTGATGCTGCCGCTGGTCGAGCACACCCGGCTCGACCGCTCGACGATGGAGATCATGACCCGGCTGAAGCTCGAGGTGGTCGACCTGGCCGGGTTCGAGAACCTGCGCCCGTCCGAGCTCTCCGGCGGCATGATCAAGCGCGCGGCGCTGGCGCGCGCGATCGTCATGGACCCGCAGCTGCTGTTCTGCGACGAGCCGTCGGCCGGTCTCGACCCGGTGGTCGCCTCGGCGCTGGACGACCTGATCCTGCGGCTGCGCGACGCCCTCGGCATGACCATCGTGGTGGTGACCCACGAACTCGACAGCGCGTTCAAGATCGCCGACCGGGTCACCGTGCTCGACCGCGGCGACGTGCGCTTCATCGGCAGCGTGCCGGAGCTGCGCGCGAGCCCGGACGAGCGGATCCAGAACCTGTTGAACCGGCGCACCGAGGTCGAGGAGCTCGATCCCGAGGCCTACCTGCGCCGGCTGACTGGCGG
>DATCZX010000292.1:0-12314 GCA_036525695.1 Gammaproteobacteria bacterium
CCGGCCACTCGCGCGGGGTGTCGTTGTTGCCGCGCACCGCGATCACGCGGCCGAGCCGCGGCTGCAGCTGGGCGAGGACGGCCATGCCGCCGACATCCCCCGCGTGCACCGCGAGATCGCATCGCTCGACGATGGCGGCCACTCGCGGGTCGAGGTGACCGTGGGTGTCCGACACCAGCGCGACGCGCAGCGACTGGCCGTCGAATTCGCTCATGCCACCAGTCTGACAACCTGCACGGGGCAGGGCAAGCGGCCGGCCGTGCTTCCTTCTTTATGGCCTTGGATGCGGTTATGCTATGAGCGCGGCCCGAGGGGAGGTCGCAGGATTCAAGCCATGGCCGCGCGCACGGCAACCATTCGCCGCGACACGAACGAGACCCGCATCCAGGTGACGCTGAACCTGGACGGTACCGGGCGGGCCAAGCTCGTCACCGGGGTGCCGTTCCTCGAGCACATGCTCGACCAGGTCGCCCGCCACGGGCTGTTCGACCTCGAGATCGAGGCCGACGGCGACCTGCACATCGACGCCCACCACACCGTCGAGGACATCGGCATCACCTTCGGCCAGGCACTGACCGCGGCGCTCGGCGACAAGCGCGGGGTGCGCCGCTTCGGCCACGCCTACGTGCCGCTCGACGAGGCGCTCGCGCGCGTGGTGCTCGACCTCTCCGGCCGCCCCGGGCTGGTCTGGCAGGTCGCGTTCCCGCGCGCCAACCTGGGCAGCTTCGATACCGAGCTGTTCCACGAGTTCTTCCAGGGCTTCGTCAACCACGCCAAGGTGACGCTGCACGTCGACGCGCTGCGCGGCGTCAACAGCCACCACATCGCCGAGACGGTGTTCAAGGCGTTCGCCCGCGCGCTGCGTGCCGCGGTCGAGCCGGACCCGCGCATGGGCGACGCCACCCCCTCGACCAAGGGCCAGCTGTAACCCACCAGCGCCGCCGTCGACGGCGGCACCGCCAATGCAGACGATCGCGATCATCGACTACGGGATGGGCAACCTCCACTCCATCGCCAAGGCGCTGGAGCGGGTGGCCGCGGATACGCGCGTGCGGGTCACCGCGGAGCCGCGCGCGATCCTCGCCGCCGACCGCGTGGTGTTCCCCGGGGTCGGCGCGATCCGCGACTGCATGGCCGAGCTGCGCGCGCGCGCGCTGGTGCCGGTGGTCTGCGAGGCCGCGGCGACGCGGCCGTTCCTCGGCATCTGCCTGGGGCTGCAGCTGCTGCTCGAGCACAGCGAGGAGAACGACGGGGTCGACTGCCTGGGCATCGTGCCGGGTCGCGTGCGCCGCTTTCCCGGCGGCCGCGATGCCGCCGGCGCGCGGCTGAAGATCCCGCACATGGGCTGGAACGTGGTCGCGCCGACGCGCCCGCACCCGCTCTGGGCGGGGATCCCCGCGGGCAGCCGCTTCTACTTCGTGCACAGTTACTACGTCGACCCGGCGGAGCCGGCGCAGGTCGCCGCGACCTGCGCCTACGGCGTCACCTTCGCCGCCGCGCTGGCGCGCGGCAACCTGTTCGCGGTGCAGTTCCACCCGGAGAAGAGCGACCGGCACGGCCTGCGCCTGCTCGGCAACTTCGCCGCCTGGGACGGCACGGCGGCGTGAGCCCGAGAACCGAGAGCCTGCAACCGAGGAAGCCACGATGCTGCTGATACCCGCCATCGACCTCAAGGACGGCAAGTGCGTGCGCTTGCGCCAGGGCCGCATGGACGACGAGACGGTCTTCTCCGACGACCCGGTCGCGGTCGCCGGCCGCTGGGTCGCCGCCGGCGCGCGCCGGCTGCACCTGGTCGACCTCAACGGCGCCTTCGCCGGGCGCCCGGTCAACGCCGAGGTGATCCACGCGATCGCCGAGGCCTACCCGGAGGTGCCGCTCCAGGTCGGCGGCGGGATCCGCGACGAGGAGACCATCGTCGCCTACCTCGAGGCCGGGGTGCGCTACGTGATCATCGGCACCAAGGCGGTGACCATGCCGCACTTCGTCAACGACATCTGCATGGAGTTCCCGAGCCACATCATCGTCGGCCTCGACGGCCACGGCGGCAAGGCCGCGGTCGACGGCTGGTCGAAGCTCTCCAAGCACGACGTCATCGAGCTGGCGCAGCGCTTCGAGGAGGACGGCGTCGAGGCGATCGTCTACACCGACATCGGCCGCGACGGCATGCTCAGCGGGGTCAACGTCGAGGCCACGGTGAAGCTGGCGCAGGCGATCACGATCCCGGTCATCGCCTCCGGCGGGATCCGCAGCCTGGACGACATCCGCGCGCTGAGCGCGGTCGCCGACGAGGGCATCATGGGCGCGATCACCGGGCGCGCGCTGTACGAGGGCACGCTCGACTTCGCCGCCGGCCAGCGGCTGGCCGACGAACTCGCCGCCGCCTCCTGAGCACCGCGATGGGCCTCGCCAAGCGCATCATCCCGTGCCTCGACGTCGACGCCGGGCGCGTGGTCAAGGGGGTGCGCTTCGTCGAGATCCGCGATGCCGGCGACCCGGTCGAGATCGCCCGCCGCTACGACGAGGCCGGCGCCGACGAGCTGACCTTCCTCGACATCACCGCCAGCTCGGACCAGCGCGAGACCATGGTCCACGTGGTCGAGGCGGTCGCCGGCCAGGTGTTCATCCCGCTGACCGTCGGCGGCGGCATCCGCACCCTCGACGACATCCGCCGGATGCTCAACGCCGGCGCCGACAAGGTCTCGATCAACACCGCCGCGGTGCACGAGCCGGAGTTCGTCCGCGCCGCCGCCGGGCGCTTCGGCTCGCAGTGCATCGTCGTCGCGATCGACGCCAAGCAGGTCGCCGACGGGCGCTGGGAGATCTTCACCCACGGCGGGCGCAAGCCGACCGGGCTCGAGGCCGTGGCCTGGGCCGCGCGCATGGTCGACTACGGCGCCGGCGAGATCCTGCTGACCAGCATGGACCGCGACGGCACCAAGAGCGGCTTCGACCTGGCGCTGACCCGCGCGATCAGCGACGCGGTCGCGGTGCCGGTAATCGCCTCCGGCGGCGTCGGCACCCTCGACCACCTGGTCGACGGCGTGCGCGACGGCGGCGCCGACGCGGTGCTGGCCGCCAGCATCTTCCACTTCGGCGAGTTCAGCATCGCCGAGGCCAAGCGCCACATGGCGGCGCACGGCATCGAGGTGCGGCTGTGAGCCGCGCTGTACCCGCAACGGGGGGCCGGCGCATAATGCCCGGCCCGGCGCAAAGGCAAGTGGAAGCAGACCGATGACCAACGCCTGGCTCGACGAGATCAAGTGGACCGCCGACGGCCTGGTGCCGGCGATCGCGCAGGACGCCGCCAGCGGCCAGGTGCTGATGATGGCGTGGATGAACCGCGAATCGCTGGCGCTGACCGCCCGCGAGGGGCGCGCCGTCTACTGGTCGCGCTCGCGCAAGAAGCTGTGGCGCAAGGGCGAGGAGTCCGGCCACGTGCAGCGGGTGCACGACATCCGCCTCGACTGCGACAAGGACGTGATCCTGCTCAGCGTCGACCAGGTCGGCGGCATCGCCTGCCACACCGGGCGCGCGCACTGCTTCTTCCACCGCCTCGAGGACGAGCACTGGGCCGAGGTCGAGCCGGTGGCCAAGGATCCGGACGCGATCTACGGCCAGGGACGCTGATGGCGCGCGAACCCCTCGCCGCGCTGGCGGAGCTGCTCGAGCAGCGCAAGCAGGCCGACCCCGGCAGCTCCTACGTCGCCGGCCTGTACGCCGCCGGCCTCGACGCGATCCTGAAAAAGATCGGCGAGGAGGCGACCGAGACGATCCTCGCCGCCAAGGGCGGCGACCCGGCGCAGATCGTTTATGAAACCGCGGATCTGTGGTTTCATACCCTGGTTATGCTCGCCCAGCAGGGACTCGGTCCCGACGCCGTGCTGGCGGAGCTGGACCGGCGCTTCGGCGTCTCCGGCCTCGCCGAGAAGGCGGCCCGGGGTGGCACCGACGCCCCAATCAATACAGAGGAGTAGGGCATGGGCATCAGTATCTGGCAGTTGTTGATCGTCCTGGTGATCGTCGTGCTGCTGTTCGGGACCAAGAAGCTGCGCAACATCGGCGGCGACCTCGGCGGGGCGATCAAGAGCTTCCGCAAGGCGGTCAAGGACGGCGAGGAGGCCCAGGCCGAGGCCAAGCAGATCGAGCAGGAAGAGGGTGGCAGCGTCATCGACGGCGAGGTCACCGAGAAGCAGAAGGACAAGGTCTGATCCCGCTCCCGCCCGCGGACCCGGCCCACTCCAGGTAGCCGGAGGCGCCACGATGTTCGACGTCGGCTTCTGGGAACTGGCGATGATCATGGTCGTCGCCCTGCTGGTGATCGGCCCGGAGCGGTTGCCGAAGGTCGCGCGCACCATCGGGCTGTGGCTCGGCCGCGCGCGCTCGGCGTTCAACTCGGTCAAGGCCGACATCGACCGCGAACTGCGCGCCGAGGAGCTGAAGAGCATGCTGGCGAAGCAGGTCGAGGCCCCCGAACTGGAACGTTTCCGCACCGAGCTCGGCCGCGACGTGGGCACCGCCACGCCGGCGAGCAAGCCCGCGGCAGCCCCGGCCAAAGCGCCCGGCAGCGACGGCGCAGCGGACAAGCCGGCGGGCGATGAGCGAACCTGAACGCGACGAGGAGGAGCCGGTCGGCCAGGAACAGCCGTTCCTGAGCCACCTGGTCGAGCTGCGCGACCGCCTGCTGCGCGCGGTGCTCGCGGTGCTGCTGCTGTTCCTGTGCCTGTTCCCGTTCGCCAACACCATCTACGTGTACGTCGCCGGGCCGCTGATGGCGCACCTGCCGGAAGGCAGCAACATGATCGCCATCGACGTCGCCTCGCCGTTCCTGACCCCGTTCAAGCTGGCGCTGGTGGCGGCGATCTTCCTGGCGATGCCGTACATCCTGTACCAGGTCTGGGCGTTCATCGCCCCGGCGCTGTACCGCCACGAGCAGCGGCTGGTGATGCCGCTGATGATCACCAGCTCGCTGCTGTTCTACCTCGGCATCGCCTTCGCCTACTACGTGGTCTTCCCGCTGGTCTTCGCCTTCCTCACCGGCACCGCGCCGGAGGGGGTCGAGGTGATGACCGACATCAACCGCTACCTCGACTTCGTGCTGACCATCTTCTTCGCCTTCGGCCTCGCCTTCGAGGTGCCGATCGCCACCATCCTGCTGGTCTGGGCCGGGATGACGACGCCGCAGAGCCTGGTGCAGAAACGCCCCTACATCATCGTCGGCGCGTTCGTCTTCGGCATGCTGCTGACCCCGCCCGACGTGATCTCGCAGACGCTGCTGGCGGTGCCGATGTGGATCCTGTTCGAGCTCGGCGTGGTGTTCGCGCGCTTCTACGCGCCGAAGCAGGAGAGCGAGGACGAGGAGGAGGAGGTCGCCGCCGCGGAGGAGGCGCCGTACCGGCCGCTGAGCGAGGAGGAGATGGACGCCGAGCTCGAGCGGATCGCCGCCGAGGAGGCGGAGCTGCAGGCCGAACTCGACGAGCTCGGCGACGACGGCAGCCGCCCGCCGGACGGCAAGCCGAGCGCCTGACCGGGCCCGGCCCGGCGCCGCCTACAGCGCCGCCAGCAGGCGGTCGATCAGCCGCTGCGCCTGCCCGGCGTAGGCGCCACCGAACAGGTTCGCGTGGTTCAGCACGTGGTAGAGGTTGTACAGCTCGCGCCGCAGCGGGTAGCCGTCGGCCAGCGGCGCCGCCTCGCGGTAGGCGGCATGGAAGGCGCGGCCGAAACCGCCGAACAGCTCGGTCATCGCCAGGTCGGCCTCGCGGTCGCCGTAGTAGAGCGCCGGATCGAAGACCACCGGCGTGCCGCCAGGCAGCGCCGCCCAGTTGCCGCCCCACAGGTCACCGTGCAGCAGCGACGGGGCCGGCCGGTGCCCGGCCAGCAGGCGGTCGACGCGCTCCAGCAGGGTGTCGGCGCCGCGCCAGCGCAGGCCGTGCCCGGCGGCCAGCCGCAGCTGGTGGCCGAGGCGCTGCTCGCGCCAGAACTCGACCCAGTCGGCGCGCCAGCCGTTCGGCTGCGGCGTGCTGCCGATGGTGTTGTCGCGCTCCCAGCCGAAGCGACTGGCGTGGCAGGCGTGCAGCGCCGCCAGGTCGTGGCCGAGGCGCGCCTCGGCGCGGGCATCGCCGCGGCCGAGCTCGAGGTACTCGAGCACCAGGAAGGCCTGCTCCGCCAGCTGGCCGTGGCACACCGGGCGCGGCACGCGCACCGTGCGCGTCGCCGCGAGCGCCTCCAGCGCGGCGGCCTCGGCGGCGAACGCCGGCGCCAGCCCGGCCTGGTTCAGCTTGACGAAGTAGCGTTCCTGGTGCCCCTCGAGGCGCCAGGCCGTGTTGATGCAGCCGCCGCCGAGCGGCGCCCGCTCGCGCGCGGCGAACGGCTCGCCGGTGGCGCTGGCGATGGCGGCGTCGACCTCGGGCCAGAACGGCATGCGCGGTCCCGGTGGGGCGTTGCGCCGATTCTCGGCCTGCCCGCGCGGCCGGTCAAACGGTGCCGCGGGGCTGGTAGAATCGCCCCGATGGACGTTTCGCACCTCCTCGACGACCTCAACGAGGCCCAGCGCGAGGCGGTCAGCGCCCCGCCCGGGCCGCTGCTGGTGCTGGCCGGGGCCGGCAGCGGCAAGACCCGGGTGCTGGTGCACCGGATCGCCTGGCTGATCCAGGTCGAGGGGGTCTCGCCGCACTCGCTGCTCGCCGTCACCTTCACCAACAAGGCCGCCGCGGAGATGCGCGGGCGCGCCGAGGCACTGCTCGGCCAGCCGACCCGCGGCCTCTGGATCGGCACCTTCCACGGCCTCGCCCACCGCCTGCTGCGCCAGCACTGGCGCGAGGCCGGCCTGCCCGAGGGCTTCCAGATCATCGACGCCGACGACCAGCACCGGATGCTGCGCCGGGTGCTGCGCGGGCTCGACCTCGACGAGGCGCGCTGGCCGCCGAAGCAGGCCCAGGGGTGGATCAACGGGCGCAAGGACGAGGGGCTGCGCGCGCAGCACATCGACGACCGCGGCGACCCGTACGAGCGGCAGATGGCGCGCATCTACACCGCCTACCAGGGCGCCTGCGAGCAGGCCGGGGTGGTCGACTTCGCCGAGCTGCTGCTGCGCGCCCACGAGCTCTGGCTGCGCGACGAGGCGCTGCTGGCGCACTACCGGCGGCGCTTCGGCCACCTGCTGGTCGACGAGTTCCAGGACACCAACCAGATCCAGTACGCCTGGCTGCGGCTGCTCGCCGGCAGCGACGGCTGCCTGTTCGCGGTCGGCGACGACGACCAGTCGATCTACGGCTGGCGCGGCGCCCGGGTCGAGAACCTGCAGCGGCTGCGCGACGACTTCGCGGGCACCCAGCTGGTGCGCCTGGAGCAGAACTACCGCTCGACCGGCGCGATCCTGAAGGCGGCCAACGCGCTGATCGGCCACAACGCCGGGCGGCTCGGCAAGGAGCTGTGGACCGGCGGTGACGAGGGCGAGCCGCTGCGCCTGTACGCGGCGTTCAACGACCTCGACGAGGCCCGTTTCGTGGTCGAGCAGCTGCGCGGCTGGCGCGAGCGCGGCGCGCCGCTGGCCGACGCGGCGATCCTCTACCGCTCCAACGCCCAGTCCCGGGTGTTCGAGGAGGCACTGCTGGCCGCCGGGCTGCCGTACAAGGTCTACGGCGGGCTGCGTTTCTTCGAGCGCGCCGAGATCAAGGACGCGCTGGCCTACCTGCGCCTGCTGGCGAACCGTGCCGACGACGCCGCCTTCGAGCGCATCGTCAACGTGCCGCCGCGCGGCATCGGCGCGCGCACCGTCGAGCTGCTGCGCCAGCGCGCGCGCGAGGACGCCAGCTCGCTGTGGACCGCGGCGCGCGGGCTGGGCGCCAGCGGCGCGCTGCCGGCGCGCGCCGGTAACGCGCTGAACGCCTTCACCGGCCTGGTCGAGCAGCTCACCGCCGGGGTCACCGGGCTGGCCTTGGCCGAGCAGGTCGACAGCGTGGTGCGCGGCAGCGGCCTGCTCGAGTACCACGGCCGCGACCAGGGCGAGCGCGGCCAGGCGCGGGTCGAGAACCTCGAGGAGCTGGTGCACGCGGCGCGCCAGTACGTCGCCGATCCCGACGAGCCGTACGACGCGCTGACCGGCTTCCTCAGCTACACCGCGCTCGAGGCCGGCGAGGGGCAGGCGGCGGAGTGGGACGACTGCGTGCAGCTGATGACCCTGCACAGCGCCAAGGGGCTCGAGTTCCCGCTGGTGTTCCTCAGCGGCCTCGAGGAGGGGCTGTTCCCGCACAACCTGTCGCTGTACGACGCCGCCCGGCTCGAGGAGGAGCGGCGGCTCTGCTACGTCGGCATGACCCGCGCGATGCGCCACCTGTTCCTGACCTACGCCGAGCGCCGCCGGCTGCACGGCAGCGAGAGCCTGGCGCCGCCGTCGCGCTTCCTCGGCGAGATTCCGGCGGAGCTGCTGCAGGAGGTGCGCCTGCGCGGCAGCGTGACGCGGCCGCTGGCGGCCAGCCGTGGCGGCGGCGACGGGCCGTTCCGGCTCGGCCAGCCGGTGTTCCACGCGAAGTTCGGTGACGGCGTGGTCCTCGGTCTCGAGGGGGCCGGTGACAACGCGCGGGTGCAGGTCAACTTCCGCGACGTCGGCGCCAAGTGGCTGATGCTCGCCTACGCCGGGCTGCAGCCGCTGTGAGGCGCGCCCGGACTCCCTGCTATGATTCGCGCGGTGAACCTTACGCGCCCGAGCGACTCTCAATATAATCACGGCCGACCCCGGCCCCAGCGACACCCGGACCCACCGATGCAACGCGCCCTGCTGTTCTCACTGAGCCTGCTGTTCGCCGGCAACCTGTTCGCCGATACCGAGGAGATCGAGCGCATCCGCGGCTTCCTCGAGCAGCGCCTCAACGGCGCCAGCGTCCAGCACGTCGCCCCGTCGACGATCCCCGGCCTGTACGAGGCGGTGGTCGGTGGCCAGGTGATCTACATCACCGGTGACGCCCGCTACGTGCTGCAGGGACCGGTGCTGGACATGGTCGACGGCAGCAACCTGACCGAGCCGCTGGAGAGGAAGGTGCGCCTGGAGCTGCTGCAGAAGGTGCCCGAGAGCATGATGGTGGTGTTCGAGGCGCAGGGCGAGGCGCGCCACACGCTGACCACCTTCACCGACATCGACTGCCAGTACTGCCGGCGGATGCACGCCGAGATCGACGAGCTGAACGCGCGCGGGATCCGCGTCCGCTACATGCTCTACCCGCGCACCGGGCTCGGCTCGCCGTCGCACCAGAAGGCGGTCAACGTCTGGTGCGCCGAGGACCGCAACAGCGCGCTGACCGAGTCGAAGCGCGGCAAGACCCTCGAGCGGCGCGACTGCCCGACGCCGATCCGCGAGCACATGGCGCTGGCCCAGCAGCTCGGCCTGACCGGCACCCCGTTCAGCATCACCGACACCGGCGAGAAGATCAGCGGCTACGCCCCGGCCGCGCAGATGGCCGAGCGTCTCGACGCCGCCAAGGCGCCGCTGGCGCGCGCCAACTGAGCCGCCGCCCGGGCCGCCGTCAGCCCGCGCCGCGCAGCTGCGCGAAACCGGCCGCGGCCCGTTCCGGGTCGGGGTCGGCGGTCGCCGAGACCGCCTCCAGCATCGCGATGTAGCCGTCGGGCAGGCCGTGGTGGCGCGCCCCGCTGAGCACCAGCGCGTGGTACCAGTCGAACGGCGCCAGCGCCGCGGCGACGCACTCCGGCCGCGCACGGTAGAGGAACACCGGCAGCCGCCGCCCGGCCACCAGCACCACCTGCTCGACGACGCCGTAGCCCGTCCCCTCGATCGCGTCCAGCGCCGGCTTGTCGCCCGCGGCGATGCGGTAGACGGCGCCGTAGAGCCGGTCGGCCGGGTGCCCGGTGTAGTGGGCGTCGCACTTTGCCGAGCCGTCCTTGATCGAGCGCTTGTGGAAGCGGAGCTGGTGGCCGTTGAGCACCGCGCAGCCGAGGGGCTGGGCGCTCGGCACGCGCGCGCGCATCCGCTGCGGGTGCAGGTTGGAGCCGTAGGCGAAGTAGTTGAGCAGGCCGTCGTGCATGGGCGCCACGTTAGCCGTGACGCCCGGCCCGGGCAACGACCCGGGTCAAGGCAGGCCGGGAAACCCGGCGCGGGCGCCGCTCACAGCAGCCGCTCGATCTCCGCGACGATCCGCGGGTCGGTCGGCTCGACCCCGCTCCTCCAGCTGGCCACCACGCGGCCCTCGCGGTCGAGCAGGTACTTGTGGAAGTTCCACTGCGGGTGGCCGTGGCCGCCGGCGGCGAGGCGGTCGTAGAACGGGTGGGAGCGGCCGGGGGCCGCGCGCGTCTTCTCGAACATCGGGAACTTGACGTCGTAGGTGCTGCGGCAGAACTCGCTGATCTGCTCCTCGCTGCCCGGCTCCTGGCCGCCGAAGTCGTTGGACGGGAAGCCGGCGACCACCAGCCCGCGCTCGCGGTAACGGGCGTAGAGCTGCTCCAGCCCCGCGTACTGGTAGGTGTAGCCGCAGCGGCTGGCGGTGTTGACCACCAGCAGCAGCTTGCCGCGGAAGGCGTCGCACAGGCGCACGCCCTCGGCAGAGCCGAGCCGGCGGAAGGAGAAGTCGAGGGTCTCCGGGCAGGCTTGCGCCCCTTCCCCGGCGGCAACGGCCGGGCCTGGTGCCGGGAGCAGCAGCAGGGCGCAGGTGAGCAGTGCGGGCAGGCGCATGGGGCCCTCCTTCAGTCGTGGTCGAGCTGCAGCAGCAGCTCCTCGAGCCGGTTGAACACCCGTGTCGCCGGCGGTCGCGGCCGCAGCCGCGGTGCGCCGCCACCGCCAAGCCACAGCGGGATCCGCGACGGCAGCGCCGCCTGCAGGTCGGCGACCGCGCGGGCGGTGGCGGCCACCGGTGCGGCGTTGCTGATCGACAGCGCGACGCATCCGGCGCCGTGCGCCACCGCGGCGCGGGCGATCTCGTCGACCGGCAGGTCGGTGCCCAGCGACAGGCAGGGGCGGCCGCGGGTCGCGCACAGCGCCTCGACCATGCGCAGCCCGAGCCGGTGCTGCTCGCCCGGCAGGGTCGCCAGCAGGATCGGCACCTGGCCCCGCTGCATCGGCAGCTGGCCGATCGCCTGGGTCAGCAGCCGCTCGACCTGGTCGCTGAACAGGTGCTCGTGGTGGATCGCCAGGCGGCCCTGCGACCACGCCTCGCCGATCGCCTCGACCAGCGGCGGCAGGTCGGCGCAGACGAAGCGCTCCAGGCCGTGGCGCAGCAGCAGCCCGCGCAGCGTCTCGCGCAGCGGTTCGCTCTGCTCGGCGAGCAGCTGCGCCAGCGCCTCGGCAGCGGCACCGGCGAGGTCGTCGCCGGCGTCGCCCCCGGCCTGCGCCAGCAGCCTGCGCAGCGCGTCCGGCCGCTGGCCGACCACCCGCTTGGGGCGGTGGCCGAGGTCGACCAGCTGCTTGACCAGGCGCAGCGTCGCGACCTGGTCGGCCGGGTAGACCCGCTCGCCCTGCGCGTTGCGCCCCGGCTGCGGGAAGCCGTAGCGCCGCTCCCAGACCCTCAGGGTGTCCTTGGGGATGCCGGTATCACGCTCGACGGCGCCGATCGGTACCTGGTTTGTCATAGACATATGTATAGCACAAAGGCCGGATGATCGACAATGTCCCTGGCAAACCGATATTGTCCTAGACAAAACTGCGATCGGTGTCCTAGTATGTGTGCATGAGATCCCGGCCGTAGCGGGGTCACCCAGCGGAGGAGTCCATGCAGATCGCAGTCATCGGATCGGGGATCGCCGGCCTCTCGGCGGCCTGGCTGCTGAGCCAGCGACACGCGGTGACGCTGTACGAGGCCGGCGACTACCTCGGCGGCCACAGTCACACCGTCGACGTCACCCTCGACGGCCACACCGCACCGGTCGACACCGGCTTCCTGGTCTTCAACCACCATACCTACCCGATGCTGGTCGACCTGTTCCGGCACCTCGAGGTGGCCGCGGTGCCGAGCGAGATGACCTTCAGCGTGCGCATCGACGGCGAGGCCGTGGAGTGGGCCGGGACCAGCCTGGCGACCCTGTTCGCGCAGCCGCGCAACCTGCTGCGGCTGCCGTTCTGGCGCATGCTCGGCGACGTGCTCCGCTTCAACCGCCTGGCGCGGCTCGAGGTCCAGCGCTTCCCGGAGAGCGCCGAGACCCTCGGCGCCTTCCTCGAGCGGCACCGCTTCAGCCGCGAGTTCCGCGACTGGTACCTGCTGCCGATGGCCGGGGCGATCTGGTCCTGCCCTACCGGCGAGATGCTCGACTACCCACTGGCCAGCTTCGCGCGCTTCTGCCTGAATCACGGGCTGCTGCAGGTGACCAATCGTCCACAG
>DATCZX010000293.1:0-5954 GCA_036525695.1 Gammaproteobacteria bacterium
ACCCCCCGTGCCAGCGGTCGGCGTCGAGACGCCCGCTCCCGCGGCGCCGCCGACGGCAGCGGTAACGCCGCCGGCGGCGACGCCCGCGCCCGCTGCCGTGCTGCCCCCGGGGACCCACCGGCTGGTGTTGACGATGAAGGCCGACTCCTGGATCGAGATCACCGACAGCCGTGGTCAGCGGCTGGTGTTCGACCTGCTGGCCGCGGGCCACACGCGCGAGGTGCTCGGGACGGTCCCGTTCGACATCCTGCTCGGCCGCTCCGAGGCGGTCGCGGTGGCGATCGACGGCGACGAGGTCGACCACGCGCCGTTCCAGCGCAAGGGCATCGCCCGCTTCATCGCCGACGTCCGCGGCGGCGAGCTGCTGCTCAAGGCACCCTGAGGGAAACCCAACATGCGCTTCCAAACGGCCCCGACCCGGCGCCGCTCGCGCCGCCTGACGGTCGGCAGCGTGCCGATCGGCGACGGCGCGCCGATCGCGGTGCAGAGCATGACCAACACCGAGACGCTCGACATCGCCGCGACGGTCGCCCAGGTCCGGGCGCTGGCCGCGGCCGGGGCGGACATCGTGCGCGTCTCGGTGCCGACGCTCGACGCCGCCGAGGCCTTCGGCGCGATCCGCCGGCAGGTCGAGGTGCCGCTGATCGCCGACATCCACTTCGACTACCGCATCGCGCTGAAGGTGGCCGACCACGGTGCCGACTGCCTGCGCATCAACCCCGGCAACATCGGGCGCGAAGAGCGCGTCCGCGCGGTGGTCTCCAGCGCCCGCGACCACGGCATCCCGATCCGCATCGGGGTCAATGCCGGCTCGCTCGACAAGCACCTGCTGGACAAGTACCGCGAACCGACCGCCGAGGCGCTGATCGAGTCGGCGCTGCAGCAGATCGACCACCTCGAGCGGCTCGACTTCCACGACTACAAGCTCAGCCTGAAGGCCTCCGACGTGCAGATGACCGTCGCTGCCTACCGCGGCATCGCCACGCAGACCGAGGCCCCGCTGCACCTCGGGGTCACCGAGGCCGGCGGCCTGCGCTCGGGTACGGTCAAGTCGGCGGTCGGCCTCGGCATCCTGCTGCTCGAGGGCATCGGCGACACGCTGCGGGTGTCGCTGGCGGCCGACCCGGTCGAGGAGGTCAAGGTCGGCTTCGACATCCTGAAGAGCCTCAACCTGCGCACCCGCGGGGTCAACATCATCGCCTGCCCGACCTGCTCGCGGCAGAAGTTCGACGTCATCGGCACCGTCAACGCGCTCGAGCAGCGGCTCGCCGACGTCACCGAGAGCCTCGACCTGGCGGTGATCGGCTGCGTGGTCAACGGGCCGGGCGAGGCCAAGGTGGCGGACATCGGCGTCACCGGCGGCGAACCCAACCTGCTCTACCTGAACGGTGCCCCGGCCGGGAAGCTGACCGGGGAGGAGCTGCTGGACGCGCTGGAGCGCCAGGTGCGCGCGGCGATTGAGACGCGCCGCCAGGGAAAATAGAATGTCGCGTTTTGCCGGCGGCACGCCGCCGGCGGACCCCTTCCTTCCGTAACCGACGCAGCAGGGCATGGCCGGCAAGATTCAGGCGATCCGTGGCATGCACGACATCCTCCCGGATGGCGTGGCCCTGTGGCAGCACCTCGAGGCGACCGCCCGCGACGTGCTCGACGGCTACGGCTACCGCGAGATCCGCCTGCCGCTGGTCGAGAAGACCGAGCTGTTCAAGCGCTCCATCGGCGAGGTCACCGACATCGTCGAGAAGGAGATGTACACCTTCGACGACCGCAACGGCGACAGCCTGACGCTGCGCCCCGAAGGCACCGCCGGCTGCGTGCGCGCGTGCATCGAGAACGGGCTGCTGCACAACCAGGTGCAGCGGCTCTGGTACGCCGGTCCGATGTTCCGCCACGAGCGCCCGCAGAAGGGCCGCTACCGCCAGTTCCACCAGGTCGGCATCGAGGCCTACGGGATGGACGGCCCCGACATCGACGCCGAGATCATCCTGGTGGCGCGCCGGCTGTGGCAGCGCCTGGGACTCGACGGCGAGGTCACGCTGCAGCTGAACACCCTCGGCGACGGCGCCGAGCGCGCCGCCTACCGCGACACGCTGGTCGACTACTTCGCCGCCCACCAGGCCGAACTCGACGACGACAGCCGGCGCCGGCTGCACAGCAACCCGCTGCGCATCCTCGACAGCAAGAACCCCGCGCTGCAGGGGCTGATCGCCGCCGCGCCGACGCTCTCCGGCAGCCTCGGGCCCGCGTCGGCGGGGCACTTCGCGCGCCTGTGCGGCCTGCTCGACGCCGCCGGCGTCGCCTACGAGCTGAACCCACGCCTGGTGCGCGGGCTCGACTACTACAGCCGCACGGTGTTCGAGTGGGTCACCACCCGCCTCGGCGCCCAGGGCACGGTCTGCGCCGGCGGCCGCTACGACGTGCTGGTCGAGCAGCTGGGCGGGCGGCCGACCGCGGCGGTCGGCCTGGCGATGGGGCTCGAGCGGCTGGTCGAGCTGCTCGCCGGGGCGCATCCGGGGCAGGACCACGCCAGGCCGTTGCACGCCTACCTGGTGCTCGCCGAGACGGCGCTGGAGGGGGCGGCCTGGGCCCTGGCCGAGGCGCTGCGCGATGCGCTGCCGGGATTGCGCTTGTCGGTGCACTGCGGCGGCGGTAGCCTGAAAGGCCAGTTCAAGCGGGCCGACCGCAGCGGGGCCGCGCTGGCCCTGGTGATCGGTGGCGAGGAGTGGGCGCGCGGCGAGGTGGCGATCAAGCCGCTGCGCGATACCAGCGAACAGTACACGGTGCCCCGCACGGCGCTGGACGCGCACCTGCGCCAGCGGCTCGGGCCGGAAGGGTAGGGGGAGGAACTCTTGGAAATCTACAACAGCGAGCAGGAACAGGTCGAAGCGCTGCGCAAGTGGTGGCGCGAGAACGGCACCGCGCTGATCCTCGGCGTGGTGCTCGGTCTCGGCGGCCTGTTCGGCTACCGTGGCTGGGTCGACTACCGCGACGGGCAGGCGGAACAGGCGGCGGACGTCTACCAGCAGGCCCTGGTCGCTGCCCGCGCCGGCGATCTCGCCGGGGTGCGCGCGGCACGCGAGCAGCTGCTCGCCGACTACGCCTCCACCCCCTACCCGGTGCTGGCGGCGCTGCTCGAGGCCAAGGGGCTGCTCGAGGCGGGCGACGCGGCCGCGGCGCGGACCCAGCTGCAGTGGGTGGTCGAGCAGGCGCCGACCCCCGAGCTCGCCGACGTGGCCCGGCTGCGCCTCGCCAGCCTGGCCCTCGCCGAGCGCCAGCCGGACGCGGCGCTGGCCGCGCTGGAGTCGCTGCAGCAGGGGGGCAGCTACCGTGCCCAGGTCGCCGAGCTGCGCGGCGATGCCGCGCTGCTGCGCGGTGACCAGGCCGCCGCCCGCACGGCCTACCAGGAGGCGCTCGCCGCCGGCGGCGAGAACCGCGCGGTGGTGCGGATGAAACTCGACGATCTCGGCGGACCCGAGGTGGCGCCGCAAGCGCTGGAGGAGAAGCCATGAGACACGCGTTCCTGGGCATCACGCTGCTGCTGGCCGGCGGTTGCAGCACCGTCGGCGACTACATGAGCGGCGACGACAGCGACGACTCGCCGGCCGCGCTGGCCGAGTTCGAAGCGAGCCTGCAGCTGCAGCAGCTCTGGTCCAGCGACGCCGGTGCCGGGTCCGGCAACCAGGGCATGGCCCTGACCGTGGCGATCGACGGCGACCACGCCTACACCGCCGACCACCAGGGGCGGGTCACCGCGCTGGCGCTGGCCGACGGCCGCAAGCGCTGGTCGACGGACACCGACCTGCAGCTCTCGGGTGGTCCCGGGGTGGGCTCGGGCCGCGTCGTGGTCGGCACGCTCGATGCCGAGCTGCTGGCGCTCGCTGCCGACGACGGCAAGGAGCAGTGGCGCGCGCGCGTCTCCAGCGAGGTGCTGGCGCCACCGCAGGTCGGCCAGGGCGTGGTCGTGGTCTTCACCGTCGACGGCCGCCTGGCGGCGCACGATGCGGACACCGGTGCCCGCCTCTGGCTCTACGACAGCGTCGTGCCGGTGCTGTCGCTGCGCGGCACCAGCACGCCGCTGATCAGCGGTGACGCGGTGCTCGCCGGGTTCGCCAACGGCAAGCTCGCCGCGCTGGGACTGCGCGACGGCCGCCTGCTGTGGGAGACCAGCGTCGCGGTGCCGCGCGGGCGCAGCGAACTCGAGCGCATGGTCGACATCGACGGCGCGCCGGTGGTCTCGGCCGGCACGGTCTACGCCGCCAGCTACCAGGGTCGCATCGCCGCGATGTCGCTGCAGAGCGGCACGCTGCTCTGGTCGCGCGAGGTCTCCAGCTACACCGGGCTTGGTGCGGCCGGCAACAAGGTCTTCCTCAGCGACGACAGCAGCCACGTCTGGGCCCTCGACAGCGCCAACGGCGCGGCCTACTGGCGCCAGGAGGGGCTGTTCGCGCGCCGGGTCACCG
Source organism: Gammaproteobacteria bacterium (assembly GCA_036525695.1). Taxonomy (GTDB): domain Bacteria; phylum Pseudomonadota; class Gammaproteobacteria; order QNFN01; family QNFN01; genus DATCZX01. Next base: position 4,461 of record DATCZX010000293.1, read on the forward strand.
CCCCGGTCGCGGTCGGCGACAGCGTCGTCGTCGGCGACCTGCAGGGCTACCTGCACTTCATGGCGATCGAGGACGGTCGCTTCCTGGCCAGGATCAAGGTGGGCGACCGCCCGATCGTCGCCACCCCGCTGGTGGTCGGCGACACCGTCTACGCGCTGGACAGCGGTGGCCGGCTGGTGGCCGTGCGGGTCGGCGCCGGCGGCTGATTCCGCCGCAGGCGCAACGCAAGACGCCGCGGCTGGCGCGGCGTCTGGCTGGCTGCTGGACCGGGTGCGGTCGTGGGCTAGATGAAGAAGCCCATCTTGATGCCGGCCATCTCGATCACGTCCTGATCCTGCAGGTGGTAGGCCTGCGGACCGGCCGGCTGCCCGTTGACCAGCGGGTACTTCTTGTTGTCCGGGCCGCCCTCGATGTGCACCAGGAAGTAGCCGTTGGCGCGGCGCGTGATCGCCGCGACCTGCAGGCCCTTCTTGCCGAGCGTGGTGACCTCCTTGGTCAGCAGCAGCTCGCGGCCGGCGTTCGGCCCGCTGAGGATCTGCAAGCGGGCCCGCGCCTGGCCCTGCGCCGCAGCCGGCTCGGCCGGCTTCGCCGCCGGCGCGGCGGGCGGCGGCTGCGCCGCCTCCGGCTTGGGTGGCGGCGCCTCTTTCTGCGCCGCGGCGAACAGCCCGCTCATCGCTGACGGGCGCATCACCACCGTCTTCTCGAGCTCGTCGGCGTCCGCGTCCTGGTCCTCGTTGACGAAGCGCAGCTGGTGCTTGCCGATGTCGATGCTGTCGCCGTTGCTCAGCGGGTGCTTCTTCACCGGGCTGCCGTTGACCGAGGTGCCGTTGGTGCTGTCGAGGTCCTCGAGGAAGTAGTCGCTGAGGATCTTGATCACGCGGGCGTGGTGACCGCTGACGGCGAGGTTGTCGATCTGGATGTCGTTGTCGGACTTGCGCCCGATCGTGGTGTACTCCCTGCTGAGCTCGAACTCCTCGATCTCGTTGCCGTGGAAGGTCAGGATGAGTTTTGCCATGTCCAGTTCGGCCTCTGGCTCTACCGCTCTGCGCGGCCAGCCGTCTTGCAGGTTGCCATTGCGTTATTCCCGGCCGGCCTGCACCCGGTGGTGCGATCCCTGCCGCCGCACACTCCAGCGCGTCGTCCGCGCGAAGCATCGCCACCAAGGTTAGCACCAATTTTCTGCAGCGTTAACCGTGGTGTAGCCGCTGCGCCCCGGCGCTGATCGGGCGCTGACAGGCGGGGTGGCCCGGGCAACGACGGATTGACCGCGGCGCGGCGCCGGTGCCGGTGGTGGCAAGGCAGCTCCGGGAACCCGGCGCACGCCCATGGCGTTGCCCCTCGCGCGGATCTGGCCCATCATCCGTGGCCTCGCTCGCGGTGGCCGGTGCGCCGGGCCGCGCGGGCCCCCGCAGCCAGCCGGAAGCGACGATGGACGAGCCGCAGCAGACCCCCCCGGTGCAGAGCCTGACCACGATCCGCGACTGGATCCGCTGG
>DATCZX010000294.1:0-8964 GCA_036525695.1 Gammaproteobacteria bacterium
ATCGTTCGCCCGCGCGCGTAGATCGGCAGACAGGCGATCGCCGCAGCGATCATCACGGGCAGGTCGAAGCCGCGCACGGAGTCGATCACGACGAGTCCGTCTGGCGCCGCGAGGCCGGACAGCCCGAGCACGCCGAGCAAGTTGAACAGGTTGCTGCCGACGACGTTGCCGACGGCGATGTCGCGCTGGCCGCGCAGGCTGGCGACCACCGAGGTGGCGACCTCCGGCAGCGAGGTGCCGCCGGCGACGACGGTCAGGCCGATCACCAGCTCGCTGACGCCGAAGCCGCGCGCCAGGCCGGTCGCGCCGTGCACCAGCCAGCGTGCGCCGAGCACCAGCAGCACCAGCCCGACCAGGACCAGGCCGAGGTGGCGGGCCGGGCCGCCGGCCGGTGCGCCGTCGAGCGCGTCGGCGTACTGCTGCGCCACGGCGTCCGCTTCGCGACGGCCGTGGACCACGGCGAACACGCTGTAGGCGACGATCCCGGCGAACAGCAGCAGCCCGTCGCCACGGCCGATCGCGCCGTCCAGCGCCAGCAGCAGCACCAGCAGCGACACGCCGATCATCAGCGGCACGTCGACGCGCACCAGCTTCTGCGCCACCACCAGCGGGGTGATCGCGGCCGACAGCCCGAGGATCAGCAGGACGTTGAAGATGTTGCTGCCGACCACGTTGCCCAGGGCGAGGTCGGCCCCGGCCTGGCCGCGCCACGCCGCGCTGAGGCTCACCGCCAGCTCGGGCGCGCTGGTGCCGAAGGCGACCACCGTCAGCCCGACCACCAGCGGGCTGACGCCCCAGGCGCCGGCCAGGCGCACGGCGCCGCGGACCAGCAGCTCGGCCCCGGCGACCAGCAGCAGCAGGCCGAGCAGCAGCAGGCCGAGGTCAGGCAGGCTCATGCGCGGTCAGCGGCCATGCCGGCCGCGCCGGTTCCTGCCCGGTCGTCCCGGGCAGGCACCGCGGCGCGGAACGGCCGGGGTGGTGGGCTGGTGCGATCTCAGGCCGCCCTGCGCCAGCCGCCGCTCGGCCGCACCGGGCGGTCGGGCGAACCGCCCGAGGCGTGGCCGGTCGGCAGCGTCAGCACCTTGGCCGAATCGGTCAACGCGTTCGCCACCCGCGACCAGCCCTGCAGCCGGCGCCACAGCTGCCAGCTGACCAGCGGCGTCGCCAGCACCGCCGCGGCCTGCAGCGGGAGCAGCGCCTGGGTGGTGATGGTGGCGAGGAAGTGCAGCAGGTAGCCGAAACCGAAAGAGAGCGCGCCGACGATCGCCAGCGAGACCGCCTCGCCGGTGAAGCCGTTGATCAGCCAGTCGGGCGGGTTCGGGCTGCGCGCCGCGGTCAGCGAGAAGGCCAGCAGCAGGAACGCTGCGGTGAACAGGATCGAGGCGATGAAACCGGACATGTGAGTTCTCCGAAGCACCGCCGCCACGGCCGGGAACGGGTCGTGCGCGGCCGGAACGTGATGGGCACGCCCTGCTCGGGGCGAGCCGTTCCCAGGCCCTTCGGGAATGTCGGACAGCCGCAACGGGTCGTCGCCGCATACGGCTGCGCAAGCGGGGTTATCGAGGTTGCCTGCCCCGGGAGCCCGGGGCGGGAGGCTTGGATGGCACCTGTCCGGTTGACCGGCTCATCCTCGATACGCACTCCCGGACCCGCTCACTGCGCATCCACGAGCACGCATTTGGTCTGCGTCCGGCGCGCATCCTAGGCCTGCGCCAGCGGCGTTGCAAGCGCGCCGAAGGGATAGGCCGACGGTCCGGTGACGCGCGTCAATTGGCGCCTCGCGCGGACCCCGGGCGTTGACCTGGGGCGGAGGGTGTTGTGACATGCGGGGTGCAACTTCCACGGAGGCGCGCATGTTCACCGGAATCATCCAGGGCACCGCCGAGGTCGTCGCCATCGAGGCGCGCGACGGCTTCCGCCGCCACGTCGTGCGCCTGCCCGGGGCGCTGCTCCCGGGTCTCGAACCGGGCGCCTCGGTGGCGCACAACGGCTGCTGCCTGACGGTGACCCGGATCGACGGCGCCGAGGTCGCCTTCGACCTGATGCAGGAGACGCTGCGCGTGACCAACCTCGGCGCGCTCGCGGTCGGCGACCGCGTCAACGTCGAGCGCGCCGCGCGCTTCGGCGACGAGATCGGCGGCCACGCGATGTCGGGGCACGTGCTGTGCACGGCCGAGATCGTCGACATCATCGCCACGCCGGACAACCGCGAGGTGCGCTTCCGCCTGCCGGCGGAGCACGCGCGCTACCTGTTCACCAAGGGCTACATCGGCATCGACGGCATCAGCCTGACCCTCGGCCGGGTCGACGGCGCGGAGTTCTCCGTGCACCTGATCCCGGAGACGCTGGCGCGCACCAACCTCGCCGGCCGCCGCCCGGGCGAGCGCGTCAACATCGAGATCGACCCGCAGACCCAGGCGATCGTCGAGACGGTCGAGCGGGTGCTGGCAGAGCGGCTCGCCTCCGCCAGTTAGGTCGGGGCTGGCTGCAGGCCTCGATGCAACGGCACCCGGTCCTGTAGGTCGGACTTCAGTCCGCCGGGCCGCCGCGTCGGGCTGCAGCCCGACCCACGCAACCCGGGCTCGCCACCACGCCGGTGCGTGCCGCGACTGGACCCGGCCTCACGCCTCCTGCAGGTAGCGCAGCTCGGCGTTGGTGTAGCGCAGCCGGATCGCCAGCTTGCGCGCGAGCCCCTCGAGCACCTGGATCGCCACCTTCTTGTGCTGCTCGGCGAAGGCGTCGAAGCGCTCGCGCGACAGCAGGTAGAGCTCGGTGTCGGTCTCGGCGATGGCGTCGGCGGAGCGCGGGTCGCGGTCGAGGAACGACACCTCGCCGAAGAAGTCGCCGCGGCCGAACGTCGCCAGGTGGTGGCTCATCCCGTCCTCGAGCGGCAGCTCGATGCGCACCCGCCCGCGCCGGATCAGGTAGAGCTCGAAGCCGGCGTCGCCGCGGGCGCAGACCTTCTCGCCGGGGCGGAAGGCGCGCCGCTCCATCACCGCCTCGAGCTCGCTCAGCGTCTGCAGCTTGCGCCCGGCGAACAGGTCGAGCTCGTGCAGCTCGAGCGGGCGCTCCACCTCGCGCTCGAGCCGCTCCTGCTCGAGCAGGCGGTCCTCGACCCACTCCAGCGCCGCGTCGAGGTCCTCGAACACGCGCGCGTGCTGCTCGGAGCGGACCACCCCGACCTGGTCGAAGTACTTCTGCATGTCGCGCCCGCTCGGCAGGTTGCGCGGCAGCTGGCTGAAGATCAGCAGGCCGTGGCGCTCGGCGAGCATGTCGCCGATCTGCTCGAGCATGTGCGCGGCGGTGAAATCGACCGTCTGCACCCGGCGCAGGTCGAGGATCACGTAGCGGCGCGTCTTGATCTCCGGCTCGAGCTCGAGGTAGAGCTGGTTGGTGGTGCCGAAGAACAGGCTGCCCTGCAGCTCGACGATCGCGGTCTGCTCGCCGCGCCGCTGCAGGATCTCCATCTCCTCCTGCAGCCGCATCTGCTTCGAGAACAGCTTGCTGCCGTAGCTCTTGCGGCGCAGCACCGAGCCGCCGGCGTGCTCGCGGATGAACAGCAGGATGGCCAGCGCGACGCCGACCGCCGACGCCGCGATCAGGCCGACGCTCAGCGCCGTCACCACCACCGACAGGATCACCACGAAGTCGAGCATCGTGGTGCGCGCGCGCAGCAGCTGCAGGCTGCCCCAGTCGATCATGCGCAGGCCGACGACGATCAGGATGCCGGCCAGCGCGGCGATCGGCACCCAGGCGATCAGCCCGCCGAGCAGCAGGAAGGCGACGATCGCCAGCACCCCCTCGATCAGCCCCGAGACGCGCGTCTGCGCGCCGCCGGAGACGTTGACCAGGGTCGCGCCCATGGTGCCGGCGCCGTTGATCCCGCCGACCGCGGTCGCCGCCAGGTTGGCCATGCCCTGGCCGAACAGCTCGCGGTTCGAGTCGTGGCGCGAGCGGGTCAGCGCGTCGAGCACCACGCAGGTCTTCAGCGTGTCGATCGACAGCAGCACCGCCAGCGTCACCGCCGGCACGATCACCTGCGACAGCTGCGCCAGGCCGACCTCGCCGAGCGCGCTCCAGCGCCCGACGAAGGTGTCGAGGAAGCTGGCGTCGGAGGTGGTCACCGGGCCGAGGATCAGCGCGTTGCCGGTCAGCTGCAGCAGCTCGCGGTCGAGCAGCGCGAGGCCGAAGTAGGCGAGCAGGCCGGCGACCAGGCCGAGGATCGCGCCGGGCACCGCGCGCGTCACGCGCGGCGCGAGCAGCATCACCGCGATGGTGACCACGCCGACCGCGAGCCCCTGCAGCTGCCAGCCCGACGGCGCCAGCAGGCCGGCGGCGAGCGCCGTCCCCTTGTCCATCCCGAACAGCTTGGGCAGCTGGCTGAGGATGATGATCAGGCCGACGCCGCTCAGGTAGCCGCTGACCACCGGGTACGGCATGTACTTGATCAGCTTGCCGATGCGCGACAGGCCGAAGAGCAGCTGCAGCGCGCCGCAGAGCAGCCCGATCAGCGTCAGCGTCAGCAGCGCGCTCTCCGCGCTGGCCCCCTGCGCGGCCAGGCCGACGGTGACCGCGGCGAGCACCGCGGCGGCCGGGGCGCACGGCGCGGTGATCAGCCGGTGGGTGCCGCCGAAGATCGGCGCCATCAGGCCCAGCGCGGCGGTGCCGAGGATGCCGGCGATCGCGCCCTGGGCGACCAGGCCGCTGCCGAGCGGGGCGAAGATGGTCACGCCGAAGGCGATCGCCGACGGCAGTGCCACCAGCATCGCCGCCAGCGCGCCCCAGAAGTCGCCGGCGAGGTTGTCGGTCTTGAACAGCTTCACGGGGTTGCAGCATCCTGCCGGGCCCGCCCGCAGGCCCTGTTGCTCCAGCTTAGCAGCGCGCGGACTACATCGTCGGCCCGAGCACCCAGGGCGCGAACTCGTCCTCGCCGTAGCCGAATTGCTCGCTCTTGGTGCGCTCGCCCGAGGCGACGCGCAGCATGGTCTCGAACACCTTGCGCCCGCTCTCCGCGATGCTCTCGCTGCCGTCGACGACGGTGCCGCAGTTGATGTCCATGTCCTCTTCCTGGCTGGCGTAGAGCGCGCTGTTGGTGGCCAGCTTCAGGCTCGGCGCCGGCTTGCAGCCGTAGGCCGAGCCGCGCCCGGTGGTGAAGCAGACGAGGTTGGCGCCGCCGGCGACCTGGCCGGTGATCGAGACCGGGTCGTAGCCCGGCGTGTCCATGAACACGAAGCCCTTCGCGGTGACCGGCTCGGCGTACTCGTAGACGTCGACCAGCGCGGTGGTGCCGCCCTTGGCCACGGCGCCGAGCGACTTCTCGAGGATCGTGGTCAGGCCGCCCTGCTTGTTGCCCGGGGTCGGGTTGTTGTTCATCTCGCCGCCGAGGCGCGCGGTGTACTCCTCCCACCAGTGGATGCGGCGGATCAGCTTCTCGCCGACCTCGCGCGACACCGCGCGCCGCGTCAGCAGGTGCTCGGCGCCGTACACCTCGGGGGTCTCGGAGAGGATGCCGGTGCCGCCGTGGCGCACCAGCTCGTCGACCGCGGCGCCGAGCGCCGGGTTGGCGGAGATGCCGGAGTAGCCGTCGGAGCCGCCGCACTCGAGGCCGACGACCAGGTGGCTGGCCGCCACCGGCTCGCGCGCCACGCGGTTGGCCTCGGGCAGCATCTCGCGCAGCAGCGCCACGCCGCGCTCGATGGTCTTGCGCGTGCCGCCGCTGTCCTGGATGGTGAACGCGCCGAGGCGGTCGGAGCGCGCCAGCCCCTGCGCCGCGAGCAGGGTGTCGACCTGGTTGACCTCGCAGCCGAGGCCGACCAGCAGCACCGAGGCGAAGTTCGGGTGCACCGCGAAGCCGCCGAGGGTGCGCCGCAGCACGTCGATCGGCTCGCCGCTGGCGTTCATGCAGCAGCCGGTCTTGTGCTGGATCGGCACGATGCCGTCGACGTTCGGGTAGTCGCCGAGCAGCTCCTCCTCGACGCGCCGCGCGATCAGCCGGCAGACGTGCGCCGAGCAGTTCACGCTGGAGAGCACGCCGAGGTAGTTGCGCGTGGCGACGCGGCCGTCGGCGCGGACGATGCCCATGAAGGTGGCGGGGGCGTCGACGTAGGCGGTCGGCGTGCAGTCGGCGCCGTAGGCGTAGTCGCGCTCGAAGTCGCCCATCGCCAGGTTGTGGGTGTGCACGTGCTCGCCCGGGGCGATCGCCGCGGTGGCGAAGCCGATCACCTGGTTGTAGCGGCGCACCGGCGCCCCCGGCGCGAGCGCCCGCGTCGCCACCTTGTGCCCCGGCGGGATGGTCGCCGCCGTGGTGATGCCCTCGTGCGGCAGGCGCGTGCCCGGCGGCAGGCTGGCGCGGGCGATGACGACGTCGTCGGCGGGGTTCAGGCGGATCGTCGGGGCGCGGTCGAGCAGGTGCATGGCGGTGTCTCGCTGCGGTGGCGGTCGCGCCATGGTGACGAGCGCCGCCGCCGCGGGCAAGCCGGGGGCCGGGCGGCGGCGCTCACGGGGCCAGCGGGCTCGGCTTGTCGCGCTCGATGCCGAGCGCCTCCAGCGCCGCGACCACGCGCTCGCGCGGCAGCGTGCCGGCGTCGGCCAGCGCGCGCAGCGCGGCCAGCACCACGTAGCGCGCGTCGACCTCGAAGAAGTCGCGCAGCGCGACGCGGGTGTCCGAGCGGCCGAAGCCGTCGGTGCCGAGCACCGTGTAGTGGCCCGGCACCCACGGCCGCACCAGGTCGGGCCAGGCGCGGATGAAGTCGGAGGTGGCGATCACCGGGCCGCCGCGCGCGGCCAGCTGCGCGGTGACGTAGGGCACGCGCGGCTCCGCCTCCGGGTGCAGCAGGTTCCAGCGCTCGCAGTCGATGCCGTCGCGGCGCAGCTCGCCGTAGCTGGTCACGCTGCAGACGTCGGCGGCGATGCCGAACTCCGCCTCCAGCCGCTCCGCCGCGGCCAGCACCTGCTGCAGCAGGCTGCCGCTGCCGAGCAGCTGCACGCGCGGCGCGGCGGCCCCGAGCGCCGCCGGGCGCAGCAGGTAGAGGCCGCGGCGGATCCCCTCCTCGGCCCCCTCCGGCAGCGCCGGCTGCGGCGTGTTCTCGTTGTACAGCGTCAGGTAGTAGAAGCCGTTCTCGCCGTCGCCGAGCATGCGCCGGATGCCGTCCTCGACGATCACCGCGACCTCGTAGCCGTAGGCCGGGTCGTAGGCGCGGCAGGTCGGCACGGTGGCGGCGTAGACCAGGCTCTGCCCGTCCTCGTGCTGCAGCCCCTCGCCCGACAGCGTGGTGCGCCCGGCGGTGGCGCCGAGCAGGAAGCCGCGCGCCTGGCTGTCGGCGGCGCTCCAGACCAGGTCGCCGACGCGCTGGAAGCCGAACATCGAGTAGAAGATGTAGCACGGCAGCATCGGCTCGCCGCTGTGCGCGTAGCTGGTCCCGGCGGCGATCCACGAACCCATCGAGCCGGCCTCGGTGATCCCCTCCTCGAGGATCTGGCCGTTGACGTCCTCGCGGTAGAAGGCGAGCTGGTCGCGGTCCTGCGGGGTGTAGCGCTGGCCCCACGGCGAGTAGATGCCGAACTGCCGGAACAGGTCCTGCATGCCGAAGGTGCGCGCCTCGTCGGCGACGATCGGCACCACGCGCGGGCCGAGCTCCGGGTCGCGCAGCAGCTTGGTCAGCAGGCGCACGAACTGCATCGTGGTCGACTGCACGCGCTCACCGGCGCCGGCGTGGAAGGCCCGGTAGAGCCCGGCATCGGCCAGCGTGACCGGGCGCGCCGCGCCCTCGCGCCGGGGCAGGCAGCCACCGAGCGCCGCGCGCCGCTCGAGCAGGTAGCGCACCTCGGGGCTGTCGGGTCCCGGGTGGTAGTAGCGCAGCTCGGCCAGGTCGCGATCGCTGAGCGGCAGCTCGAAGCGCTCGCGGAAGTGCGCCAGGTCGGCCGGGGCCAGCTTCTTCGCCTGGTGCGCGGTGTTCGCGCCCTGGCCCGAGGCGCCCATGCCGAAGCCCTTGGTGGTCTGCGCCAGGATCACCGTCGGCTGCCCGCGGGTGGCCACCGCGGCGGCGTAGGCGGCGTAGATCTTGATCGGGTCGTGGCCGCCGCGGCGCAGCGCGTCGATGTCGCGGTCGGAGAGGTTCGCGACCAGCGCCGCCAGCTCGGGGTAGCGGGCGAAGAAGTGCTCGCGGTTGTAGTGGCCGTCGGTCGCCGACAGCTTCTGGAACTCGCCGTCGACCGCCTCGGCCATGCGCTTGAGGATCCAGCCGTCGCGGTCGCGCGCGAACAGCAGGTCCCAGTTCGAGCCCCACAGGCACTTCAGCACGTTCCAGCCGGCGCCGGCGAACAGCGTCTCCAGCTCCTGCACGATGTTGCCGTTGCCGCGCACCGGGCCGTCCAGCCGCTGCAGGTTGCAGTTGACCACCAGGACCAGGTTGTCGAGCTGCTCGCGCGCGGCCAGCGAGATCCCGGCCAGCGACTCCGGCTCGTCCATCTCGCCGTCGCCGACGAAGGCCCAGACGCGGCGGTCGCTCGGCGCGACCAGCCCGCGGTGCTGCAGGTAGTGCTGGAAGCGCGCCTGGTAGATCGCGGTGAGCAGGCCGAGCCCCATCGAGCCGGTCGGGAACTGCCAGAACTCCGGCATCAGCGTCGGGTGCGGGTAGGACGACAGCCCGCGCCCGAGGCCGCCGCTGACCTCGCGGCGGAAGTGGTCGAGCCGACCCGCGTCGAGCCGCCCCTCGAGGTACGCCCGCGCGTAGATCCCCGGGGCCGCGTGCGGCTGGAAGTAGACCAGGTCGCCCGGGTGGTCGGCCGACGGCGCGCGGAAGAAGTGGTGGAAGCCGACCTCGAACAGGTCGGCGATCGACGCGTAGGTGGCGATGTGGCCGCCGAGCTCCGGGTGCGCCAGGTTGGCGCGCGAGACCATCGCCAGCGCGTTCCAGCGGTGGATCGCGGTGAGCCGCGCCTCGAGGTCGAGGTCGCCCGGGTAGG